>CAYNJI010000136.1:0-3576 GCA_964397605.1 uncultured Dehalococcoidia bacterium
TTCCTACCCCCATGCAGAGGGAAGGTTAGAGCCTGCCCTCGTGAAGACGGGGGATGGGGGCGCACCCTCCGTTGTCCTCGTGGATGCGGGGACCCATCCCCCCATTCTGGCCGGCCTCACTCTTTTCTGCAATTCCCGCCACCCACATGTCATTCCGAGCGCAGCGAAGCGGAGTCGAGGAATCTCGCTGCCGAGTCCCGCCCCATCCCATTATTCCCGCGTAGAGCCTGCCCTCGTGAAGACGGGGGCGGGAATCCATCCCCCCATCCATCATTCGCTCACACTACTTTTTTGAATCGAATCCCACGCCTAAAACGATCAATCTCAGGCACGAATTCGATTTACAGGTCGAATCCTTCCCACGCCTGAATAAGGTGAAACCAATAGAAGAAATACCCCAATATCCCCATTCGATTCCCAAGTCGAATCCCCTGCTCCACTGGCCACAAACCCGCCTTTCGGTTATCATCTAGGCCAAGGCAACTCTAGCCTGAAAGGGAGAAACAACATGAGATTGAAGGACAAGGTAGCTCTCATTAGTGGAGGCGCAAGGGGCATGGGAGCCGTCGAGGCCAAACTCTTCGCCGCAGAGGGCGCATCCGTCGTCATCGGCGACATCCTCGAAGAAGAGGGCCGCCAGGTCGAAGCCGATATCAACGCCGCGGGGGGCAAGTCCCGCTTCATAAAACTGGACGTTACGCAGGAAGCCGACTGGCAGGCCGCCGTCGAGCTGACCGTCTCCGCCTTCGGCCGGCTCGACGTCCTCGTCAACAACGCCGGCATCGGCGGCTCCCCCTGGCTCGGAGACCTCTCCAAGAAAGCCTGGGACGCCATCATGGAGGTGAACTCCACCGGCGTCTACCTCGGCACCGTGGCCGCCATTCCCGCCATGAGGGAAGTCGGCGGCGGTTCCATCATCAACATCTCCTCCCAATTGGGCATCGTCGGGGCCGACACCGGCCATCCCGCCTACCAGGCCTCCAAGGGCTCCGTCCGCATCTTCACCAAGTCCATTGCCATCCACTACGCCAAGGACCATATACGCTGCAACTCTGTCCACCCCGGCCCCATAGAAACCCCCATGACGGAGAATATGAAAGACAATGAGGAGTTTGGAAGGCGAATGCTCTCCAAGATCCCCATGGGCCGCATCGGCCAGCCCGAAGAGGTGGCCTACGGTGTGCTGTACCTAGCCTCCAACGAGTCCTCCTACGTCACCGGCGCAGAGCTCGTAATAGATGGCGGTTGGGTTGCCCAATAGCCCACAGTGCCGCCCAGACTGTTGATTGCAACGCCATCCGTTCCTATAATGCCAACAGCCTACAATACGAGGTTCCGGTGACCTCAACCGCCCGAACAAAAACCCTCTCCTTGGGACGATGGCAAGCCACGCCTGACTTCGTGGAGCAATACCTTTCGGCCCTGGAGTCCTCCTCCGCCCTCTACCAGGAGCAGCGGCTGGTTCCCCCCATGGCCCTGGCCGCCCGCAGCCTCGGCTTGCTCATCGAAAAGCTGGGCCTCGCCCCCGGCACCGTCCACACCTCCCAGGAAGTAACCGCCCTCAAGCCCGTGTCCCTCGGCCAGGAGATCTCCGCCGAAGCCAAACCCTCCCGACCATTCCGTCGGGGCCAATGGGAGTTTCTATCTATAGAATTCACCCTCTACGAGCAGAAAAACGGCGAGCCTGGAGAACAGGTCCTACGCGGCAAGACCACCGTCATGTCCCCCGTGAAAAGCTAATGCCCGTGTCCTCCTCCGACGTGAACAGCGACCTTCCCACCCTGCAGAAGACCATCAGCCTTGAGCAGATCCGCCGCTACAGCCAGGCCTCCGGCGACTTCAATCCCGTGCACCTGGACGCAGATTTCGCCGCCAGGAGCTCCTTTGGCCGCATAGTCGCCCACGGCATGATGACCCTCGCCTTCCTCTCCGAGATGCTGACCGCCCGCTTCGGCGTAAACTGGCTGTCAACCGGCAGCCTCAAAGTCCGATTCAAGCGGCCCGCCTACCCCGGAGACACGCTTCATACCTGGGGACAAGTGACACACCAAGAGGCATCCTCCGACCACACTCTGGTAAAATGTGACGTGGCCCTCCGAAACGCATCCAACGGCGAAGACCTGATTACCGGCACGGCTACCGTCCGCCTGCCCAAAGGCCAAGACACTCTATGACTGGAACGAACAACCGCAGGGAAGATCGCCTCTACCGCGTCGCCGTCGACGCCATGGGCGGCGACTTCGCCCCGGCTGAGATAGTCGAAGGCGCGCTCCTGGGTGCGCGACTCCATAACGTGCAGATAATCCTGGTCGGGGACCCCCCCGCCCTTCTGTCGGAGCTCAATAGACTGGGAATCCCCCCCGACTCAGTGCCCCTGGTCCCCTCCAAGGGCAGCATCAGCGAGGGTGAACACCCCGCCCGCGCCCTCCGCAACAACCCCCTCGCCTCTGTCGCAGTGGCTACCGGCCTCGTCAAGACCGGCAAGGCCGACGCTATGGTCTCCATGGGGTCCACTGGCGGAGCCATGGCCAGCGCCGCCCTCGGCCTCGGTCTCTTTCCTGGCGTCGAAAGACCCTGCGTCGGCGGCCCCTTCATCTCCTTGGCCCCACACACCGCCATCCTCGATGTCGGCAGCAACATCGACTGCCGCCCCCAGCAGCTCATGAGCTTCGCCGTCATGGGCTGCGTCTTCGTCCGAAAATTCCTCGGCATCAGCAACCCCACCGTCGGCCTCCTCAGCGTGGGAAGCGAGGAGGGCAAGGGCAACCGCCTCGTCCGGGAAGCCTACCCTATCTTCAAGGAAAGCGGCCTCAACTTCGTCGGTAACGTGGAAGGGTCCGACATACTGGCCGACGAAACTAACGTAGTGGTTTGCGACGGCTTCGTGGGCAACGTCCTGCTGAAGTTTGCCGAATCCCTAGGTGGCTCCGCCGCCGCCTTCCTCAATGAGAAGCTCCGCGGCAAGCTGCCCGACGCCGAGCTCCAACACCTCTCCGAGAGCCTCTACAACCTGACCAACCGCTCTCGCAAGACCAGCGGCCCCCTCTTCGGCGTGAACGGCAACGTCATCGTCGGCCACGGCGCTTCAAAGAGCCGCGAAGTGGCTGGCGCCATCGAAACCGCCAAGCGGTGCATCGGCTGGGACCTCGCCAACAGCATCAAGCAAGAGTTGGCCCTTTTTGAAGACTTCATGGAAGCACACCAAGATGTCGCTCAATCTTGAAGGCCACGTAGCCCTCGTCACCGGCGCCTCCAGGGGCATCGGCCGCGCCATCGCCCTACGGCTGGCCACCGAAGGCGTCAAGGTGGCCGTCAACTACAACTCCGGCGCAGCCCCGGCTCAGGAATTAGTAGACCATATCGCTGCCGAAGGCGGTGAGGCCGAAGCCATCCAGGCAGACATTTCCGACGAAGCCCAGGTCAAGGCCATGGTCGCCCAGGTTCGGAAAAAATGGAATCGCCTCGACATCCTTGTCAACAACGCCGGCATCCGCAGAGACCGCCTTTTAATGCGCATGACGACCCAGGAATGGGACGATGCCATCAACGTGAACCTGCGGGGAGCCTTCTTCTGCA
>CAYNJI010000137.1:0-3532 GCA_964397605.1 uncultured Dehalococcoidia bacterium
ATGCGGACCAGGCCGCGGTAGGTGTTGCTGCCTTCGTTGGCGGAGATCCCCTTGGCGATTATCGTGCTGCGGGTGTTCTTGCCCATGTGGATCATCTTGGTGCCGGTGTCCGCCTGCTGGCGGCCCTTGGTCAAGGCTACGGAGTAGAACTCGCCGATGGAGTTGTCCCCCTGGAGGATGACGCTGGGGTACTTCCAGGTGATGGCGGAGCCGGTTTCCACCTGGGTCCAGGAGATCTTGGAGTTGGCGCCGGCGCACTTGCCCCGCTTGGTGACGAAGTTGTAGATGCCGCCTTTGCCGTTCCAGTCGCCGGGGTACCAGTTCTGGATGGTGGAATACTTAATCTCGGCGTCCTTGTGGGCTATGAGTTCCACGACGGCGGCGTGGAGCTGGTTTTCGTCCCGCATGGGGGCGCTGCACCCCTCCAGGTAGCTGACGTAGCTGCCTTCTTCGGCGATTATCAACGTGCGTTCGAACTGGCCTGTTTCGGCGGTGTTGATGCGGAAGTAGGTGGTCAGCTCCAGGGGGCAGCGAACGCCCTTGGGTATGTAGCAGAAAGAGCCGTCGGAGAACACGGCGGCGTTGAGGGCGGCGTAGAAGTTGTCGCTGTAGGGAACCACGGAGCCCAGGTACTTTTGTATTAGATGAGGGTGCTCCTGAAGAGCTTCCGAGAAGGAGCAGAAGATTATGCCGTGCTTGGACAACTCCTTGCGGAAGGTGGTGGCGATGGACACGCTGTCGAAGATGGCGTCAACGGCCACGCCGGCCAGCCGCTTCTGCTCTTCCAACGGGATGCCCAGCTTCTCATAGGTGCGGAGAAGTTCCGGGTCCACCTCGTCCAGGCTATCGAGTTTCTCCTTAGTCTTGGGAGCGGAGTAGTAGATAATGTTCTGGTAGTCGATGGGCGGGTAGTGGACGTTAGCCCAGGTGGGGGTCTGCTCTTGGGCTCGCAGCTTTACCCAGTGACGGAAGGCCTTGAGGCGCCATTGCAGCATGAACTCCGGCTCATTCTTCTTGGCGGAGATCCAGCGTACGATATCCTCGTTGAGACCTTTGGGAGCAACGTCGGCCTCGATGTCCGTGACGAAGCCGTACCGGTATTCCTGGGCGGCAATGGTGTTGAGTTCTCTGTTAGCTATGGTCATCATCACACCCTGGGGGTGACGTGGGTCAGAATGCGTGCAAAAGGGCCTGAAAATCAGGATGGGAGGAGAGGGGCAGTTGCCCTTCATAAAGCTTGCGAATTAGCAATTGTCGATACATTGACTAGACAATTACTTAAGCCAAATGATTGCACGTTTCGGGGATGCAGTCAAGGGGAAACGACTGCTGTAGTCGCTCGCCGTAACAAGACGTTGCTGGCTGCGAAGGCGGTGACCGCCTCCCGGGCCGTATAGCGGAATTTGTAGCCCGTTGCCCGCTTGAGCTTGCCGGTTGCCATGATTACAGGGTGGCGGACGAAATTCAGACCGTCGGAAGTGGATTCTTTCTGGACACCGACGTTCCAGGCAGCGTCCACCACGGGGAAGGCGAAGGAGGATGGGAGGGCGACGAGGCGCTTCTCCATTATCCTGGCCAATTCGCTGTATCGGAGCACACCCTTGCCGGCCACGTTGAATATGCCCGGCTGGGGATTGATGCTGAGTATGGCCAAGATACGGGCCAGGTCGACGCTGTGGATGATTTGGAGGGGAGGGTCAGAGCCGGCAATCTTCAGCAGGAGGGGCTTGTCGAATCCCTGGGTCACGCGGCTGTTGCCTTCGGGCCCCATGACCATGCAGCACCGCAGTATGGTGACGGCGATGCGGGGATTTTCCTCGGCAAAGCTCAGCAGCAGCTTTTCGCTGAGAAACTTGGTTTGGCCGTACTGAAAGCGGGGTAACGGGCGTGGGTCGCTCTCTTCTGTGATGGGTATGGGGTTATCACTGTGGGCGCCATAGACGGTATGGCTGCTGAGGTATATGACCCCCTTGACCCGGGCGCGGCGGCTCTCCCTCAGCAGGTTTTCCAGTCCGAGGAGGTTGTCCCTCTGAATGGCCTCAGCTTCCGACGGATTGCGCCCTTCCTGAAGGTTGAAGGCGAGATGCACCACGGTATCCACCGAGTCCCTCTGGAATACCTGCGCCAGGGGTCGGCTCACGTCCAGCCGGTGGGCGCGGACGTTGTGGAGAGGTTTGGGGAGGGGCTTGCGGTCTATGGCCACCAGCTTGTCCAGGGTGTCCATGGCCTCTAATTCCTGCAGGAACCTGAAGCCGATGAAGCCGGAGGCCCCGGTGACGGCCACCACGGAAGCGGGGGCGCCGGTGGTCATGCTAGACCTTGTCTACAAAGTCGAACTTGAGAACGCCAAGGCCGCCCACCTCGAAGGACATGCCGATGGTGTGAGAACCTTCGCTCAGAGCAACGCCGTGGGCGGTAATGACGGTGGCTTTGTTGAGGGCCATGGCGAAGGGCCTGTCCTTGGTTACTTCCTGGAAGGAAACGACGTCATCTCCCAGGTGAAAGGCGCAGGACTCCAGGGGAAGTTCCTCGCCGTCCACGGTGAGGGGAAGGAGGCGGCGGGCCTGGCCGGATCCCAGCTTGTTGAGAATCTGAAACTCCATGCCCGTTTCGGTGTTGCGAAGGCTGCCTTTCACGTAGAGGCGACGAAGTATGAAGCTGGGTATGGATACCATCAGTTCGTTTCTCCTTGATCTCCGACCAGAAATACGGCCAGGCAAAGGACGCTACGGGCTACCATGGGTCCTATGGGATTATCCCTCCGTGCTCTCTGCGGCTCTTTTCATTCGGTACAGCTCCTTTTCCAGTTCGACGGTTTCCTCAGGCAGCTGGTGGGCGGCTCCCAAGAGGCTAGTATACAGGAAAATTTGGGCCAGACGCTCCACCAGCAGGCTGTTCTCCAGGGCCTCCTCTGGGGTTCTGCCAACGGTTATCAATCCGTGGTGGCGGAGCAGGACGGCCATGCCATCATCCAGGGCAGTGAGGGTCTTTTCCGCCAGCTCTTCCGTGCCGGGGAAGCCGTATTCCGCCACAGGAATGGGGCCGCCAATCTTGATGACAACCTCATCTATTAGGGGCGGTATTTCTCGTCCGGCCACGGCGGCAACGGTGGAATAGATGGGGTGGGAGTGAACTACGCAGCCCACGTCGGGCCTGCCGCGATAGATGCCCAGGTGCAACGCCGATTCGGAAGAGGGGGGGAGTTCTTCCTCCACGGGCCCGCCGAACATGTCGATTATCGATAAACCGTGGGGACCGAGGTCATCCAGGCTGGCCCCTCTAGCCGTTATCAGGACGAGGTCGTCGGGGCGGGCGCGCAGCCTGAGACTGACGTTGCCGCTGGAGCCGGAGACGAGACCTGACTCAACCAGACGCCGACAGATGCTACGCAGGGACTTGCGCTGGGACTGCCAGCTTTCGGCGGTCACGTCCTCAGGCCTGCCAAGGATGAGTTGTTGCTGAAGGGCCTCATGTCGCCTTCTCCTACTGTGCGAATTTCAAACGTCCTGGATTCCATGATAAAGGGTTTTCC
>CAYNJI010000138.1:0-3211 GCA_964397605.1 uncultured Dehalococcoidia bacterium
CACGTTGAAGCCCTCGTTCAGCCTAGTCGGCTCACGGTTTAACCTTAAGTTCCACCACCCGGTCGGTTGTACGCTTACGTCCACCATCGGGCGCAGCCATCTCCCTCCTCCAGTTTTCCAAACGGTTATTCTTAAACCGAAGTTAATTGCCTGTCCACACACTCTCAACCCTTAAACAACCCATCGTCCCGTCAGCCCTACCTAATCCTGACCCATGCTGTCTGTTGTCCCCCAACCCCAAACTGCCATCCTCCCATTGCCCAAAATCCCCACCCCCTGCTACCCTCTCCCCATGAAGGAATTAAACAAAGAAATCCGCGACTTCCTCGACAGCATCCCAGGTCCCAAAGAACCCCCCCAAGGCTCCTTCTGCGACCTCGAGAGCCATAGCGACGTCAAGCCCAAACGCAAGCGCGGCGGCCAGCCCGGCAACCAGAACGCTCGCAAGCACGGCCTCTACTCTAAGCACTTCACTCCCGAACAGTTTGAGATTCTCGAAAACGCCGATGACCTCAAAGACCTGGCCCCGGAAATCGCCCTTCTCCGAGTTAGGCTTAACACCCTCCTCGACGACCCTGACACTTCACCAGACCTCATACTCAAAACCCTCGATGTCCTCTCCGAGCTAATGGCCGTCCAAAGACGATACATCTACGGATGAAAATATCATTCGTTGCCCCAATAATTTAGAAAAACAAATACGAATCCCCCAACCATCAGATCCATGCCTGAATCACCCCAAAACACTCCATATTCGAATCAAGAACGAGTCAGTCCCACGCCTGAAACGAGTCCTTCATTCCCCACAAACGAGTCCCTCGTTTTCCCACTCGTTCCTGAAACTTAGTCGCAATGTCTTCTTTCACTCTACAATACCCCCATCGGCGTGCCCCAAACCTCTGCCTGTATCAATCACAATCTGCTTGTTCAACCAAACCCCACCCACCCCAAGTTGAGACCCACGCCCCCAAGTGCTAACATAAATGACATGCAAAACAACGCTGATCTCCTGCCTGAAACCTGCCAGATAGCCCTCAAAGAATGGGCCGCCTTCGTCTCCGCCCTCCAGCAGGGCGGCCAACTCCTCATTCTCCGCAAAGGCGGCATCCGCGAAGAGGGCAAGAAATTCATCCCTGCCCATCCCTCCTTCCTCCTGTTCCCCACCTACGAGCACCAGAAGAAGGAGCTCCTCAAGCCGCCCTTCCAGGCGAACGTCACCCTTCCCTCCAACGGCGCGAAGCCCCAGACCGTAACGTTCACCCACTGGGCCAAACTCCATGAAGACATCGAGATATCCGAAGAGAGCGACCTCGAAAGCATCTCTCCCTTCCATATCTGGTCCGACGACTATGCCCAGAAGCGTCTTCGCTGGAAGCCCCGTCAGCCCCTCTGGCTCCTTATCCTGCGGGTCTACCGCCTTGGCGAAACCCGGACCATTCCCAACCTTCCTGCCTACGGCGGCTGCAAGTCCTGGATAACCCTGCAAGACCCCGTCCCCCTCGGCGAGCTTGCCCCCGTCATGCCTCAAGACAAGTTCGACAACGCCGTGGCCCAAATCAAGGCCGCTTTGGCCGCTTCAACCATAGCCCAGCCGCAGGTCGCCCCGATCTCGTGAAATATCGAAACCTGCCAAGAACGGACCTAACCCTCTCCGAAGTCGGCTTCGGTCTCTGGACCGTCGCCACCGGCTGGTGGGGCAAAATCGACGAACCCGATGGCATCCGCCTGCTCCAGGAAGCAGCCGAGCTCGGCGTCACCTTCTTCGATACCGCCGACACCTACGGAAAGGGCTACGGCGAAGAAATCCTTGCCAAGGCCCTGCCCAAACATCGCCACGAAATTGTCATCGGCACCAAGTTCGGCTACGACTTCTACAACAACGTTCCTCGCGTCGGACACCAGGAACGCCCCCAACGCTTCGAACCCGATTTCATCCGATACGCCTGCGAACAGAGCCTGCGTCGTCTACACACCGACTACATAGACCTCTACCAGTTGCACAATCCCCGCATGGAAGCCCTCGAAAGAGACGAAGTTTTCGAGACCCTCGAACAGCTGGTTAATGAAGGCAAGATCCGCTACTACGCCGCCGCCATAGGCCCGGATATCGGCTGGTTCGAAGAAGGCGAAACCGCCATGCATCGCCGCGTCAGCGCAATGCAGATCATCTACAGTATCCTGGAGCAGGAACCCGCCCGCAGCTTCTTCCCCATCGCCGAAGAATTCAACGTAGGCCTCATCTCCAGGGTCCCCCACGCCTCAGAGGTTCTGACCAACCGGTACGACGACGGCCCGCCCGAATTCGACCCGTCCGACCACCGCTCCCACCGCAAGCAAGAGTGGCTGCAGCAGGCCCTCGCCAAGGCCAACACGGTCCGTTTCCTCGCCGAAGACACCGGCCGCACCCTCGCCCAGAGCGCCATAGCCTTCTGCCTTGCCCAGCCCTCCATAGCCTCCGTCCTCCCCAACCTCACCACCCTCCAGGAGCTTCGGGAATACGCCGCCGCAACCGAGGTGCCTCCCCTCTCTGAAGAAGAGCTGAGTAGGTTGGGCGAACTCTGGCGTGAAGGGTTCTACCTGGAGCAGCCCGTGACCGCAGCAGCCGAGGAAGATTAACCTCACTGATGGCTTCCCACAGCCCAGTAACAATGCCGCCAATGATTCCCATTATCACCCCTTTAACGCGCCCTATTTCCCTTGACAATGACTTTTTTCACGTGTTACGATGCACCCGCTTACAGGCACAGACCGCTAGTTTCGGAGATGAGCTTA
This sequence comes from uncultured Dehalococcoidia bacterium, assembly GCA_964397605.1. Lineage (GTDB taxonomy): Bacteria > Chloroflexota > Dehalococcoidia > Lucifugimonadales > JAPULR01. Next base: position 2,773 of record CAYNJI010000138.1, read on the forward strand.
CCATTCCAACCACAAGCCGCGGCGACGTATCAAACCCGCTTGTTGCGCGGGCTTTTCGGCCCATCCGCAGCTGCCGCGCCTTTAGTCAAGACGAATACTAAACAGTAAATTGGAGGAGGTTAGATGAGTCGCTTCCTGGGTTCTAGATTAACCATAGTAGGACTGCTAGTTTCAATCCTGGTCATAGCTATAGGCGTGTCTGCCGTCATGGGCGCTGGTTCTGGCGCAAACAGCGGCGCATCTCACGCAGCCAGCCCAGCCATTCAGGTTAGCCCCCTGCATGCCATTGTGGAAGAGTGCTCAGGCTCCGCCACTTTTGACGTCTACGGTGCCGGCTGGGATGCGAACGACGTTGTTCTCATTACCCTTGTAACTGACTACGGTCGCCTCTTCGTTGGCGCAGGCTTCCCCGGTGCGTCCGGTGCCTTCCAAGCCTCCC
>CAYNJI010000138.1:3221-3471 GCA_964397605.1 uncultured Dehalococcoidia bacterium
TCCGTGACCGCCCCCGTCTCAGCTTGCGGCGTCGCCTCGGTTCACGCCAAAGGCTCAAGCGGAGAAAGCGTTGCACCCGCTGCGGTCATTGCTGAAAAACCTGAATAGCACCCTTCCCTTTTCAGCATAAGGCCTTTGGCCGCCTGAACCGCCCCACAAGGGCGGGGAACATACGAGAAGACCCAAAGCAACCACCTCGTCAGAGGCGGTTGCTTTATCATTCCCTAAAACCGCCCGTCAAAATCAGCCC
>CAYNJI010000139.1:0-3430 GCA_964397605.1 uncultured Dehalococcoidia bacterium
CGCTCGCGGGGCCGGTGATGGCCGGAGCCGTCATTCTTCCCCCCGACCTGGACCCTTCAGCCCCCTGGCTGCGGGGCATTGACGACAGCAAGAAGCTCACCCCCCTTCAGAGGGAACGGGCGGCCAAAGAGATTCATCAACACGCTTTGGCCGTGTCAGTAGGCGAGGCCTCTCCCGAGGAAATAGACCGGCTCGGCATCGTCGCCGCCACCCGTCTAGCCATGGTCAGGGCCGTGAGCGGCCTATCCCCACAGCCCCAACATCTGCTCGTCGACTATCTCTCGCTGGAGGAATGCGGCCTGCCCGTCACCGCCGTCACCCACGGCGACAGCCTGAGCCATTCCATTGCCTCCGCAGCCATCGCCGCCAAGGTGGCTCGCGACCGCCTCATGGTCGACGTCGACACCCGATGGCCGGGCTACGACTTCCACAAGCACAAAGGCTACGGTACGCGGATGCACCTCCAGCAGCTCAACCGGCTTGGGCCTTCGCCCATTCACCGCTTCACCTTCGCCCCCGTCAGGAAGGCCCATCTATTTCATCCAAGGCCGCCCGCGTGCCTTCGCCCAGAAGCCGTCTAGGAGGGTTGGGTGAAAGGCTGGCCCAGCGGCTCCTTCGCAGTCGCGGCTGCCGTATTCTCGACACCAACTATCGATGCCGGTGGGGAGAGGTGGATATCGTCGCCCAGTTGCAGGATACCATCCTCTTTGTGGAAGTGAAGACGCGCCGCACCTCTTCCTACGGTACGCCGGAGGAGGCCATCACATCCGCCAAAGCCCAACGCCTCATCGCTACTGCCGAGACCTACCTCGACGAACACGACTCCTCGCACAGCCACTGGCGCATTGACCTCATCTCCGTGGAGATGGATAGAACGGGGCGGGTGCTCCCCTTGCGGCACCTGGAGAACGCCGTCGAGCGTCCCCACTGCTGAACCGCCGCGGGCCGGGGTGTGCTAAAATACCTCCCACACCGGAACAAGCAACTCCCCGCTTGATGCCGGATTACAATCAGTCTTCTCTCATCTGCCTAACTGCGACCACCCACCAAGAATGACTCAAACCAAACTCTTGCGCCTGCACGTCAATTCCCTACAGCGCTCGTGCATTGCCCTCAGCAACGCCGCGCAACGTTACCTCCCCGACCGTTACGCCTCGGCGAAAACTCTGTACAACCTGGCTGGCCGGCTCCCCGGCCCCCTGGACCCGCAGGCGGAGTCAGAAACCTCGCAGTCCGTCCCTCAGTCGCTGGCCCTCGTCCAAAGCGCCAGAGCTTCCGTCTGCTTCCTCACCGAAGCAGGCCAGTTCAGCGACCTCGGCCTTCGGATTGCCCAGGGGATTCTCGCAACCCTCGACGCCCTTGAATCCGACTTCGGACGTCTGCTCCGTAGAGACGCCCAACGCAGCATACGCGGCCTATATGTTATTATTGACCCCCTCGTAACGGGCTGTAGGCCCGCGGAGTACATAGCCGAAGAAGCCCTGGAAGGCGGAGCCGCTATTCTTCAACTTAGAGACAAGACACGGGACAAGGGCCTCTCTATGGGCTTGGCCCAACGCCTGAACGAACTCTGCCGCGAGAAAGACGCCCTGCTTATTATTAACGACCACGCAGACTTGGCAGCCGCCATTGACGCCCACGGTGTCCACGTAGGCCAGGACGACCTGCCCATAACGTCGGCTCGGCGGGCCCTAAAATCCCACCAGATAGTGGGCCGGTCCAACCACCATGCGGAAGAGGCGTTGGACTCTCAGGCCCAGGGCGCCGACTACGTGGCCGTAGGGGCCATGTACCCCACCGGCTCCAAAGACCAGCCAATTGTCGGCGGCCCGGCCCTGTTGAGCGCCGTCAAGAGCGCCGTTGACGTTCCGGTGGTGGCCATCGGCGGCATAGACGTCGAACGAGCGCCGGAAGTGGTCAGAAGGGGTGCGGACGCCATTTGCGTCATCAGCGCCGTTGGGCTGGCCCCCAACCCTCGGGACGCCGCCAGCCGCCTCGTCGAAGCCATCCTACAGGCCGGAGGAAGAGCCTGATGCCCTCCCTCTACGCCGAATCCTTCGCCCAACTTTCCGCGGCATCCCTGAAAACCTTCACCCAGCGTCACGACTCCCGGGAGAGGGGTCTTCGCATCTCCCGTCAGGTCATACGACTCTCCGCCAACGCCATTCGCGCCGTCCACCGCTCCGAATTCGACCGTGCCCGAGAGCTGATTGCCCAGGCGCGAGCTGATCTCGAAGAATGCGCCCCCATCCTTCAGACCAACCCCGAAATCTATCATGCCGGCTTCCTGGCCGACGCCCGGAAGGAGTTCAGCGAAGCCAACATCACTCTGGCCCTGCTTTCCGGCGGGCCCCTACCCCAGCCGGACGAGATAGGCGTGGACACAACGGCCTACCTGAAAGGCCTGGGAGACGCCGCCGGCGAACTGCGCCGCTACATTCTGGACTCCCTCCGTTGGAACCGGTGGCAGCGTTGCGAAGAGGTCATGGAAGTCCTCGACGATATCTACTCCCTCATGGTCACCGTCGACTTCCCGGAGGGCGTCACGATGGGCCTTCGCCGCTCAACGGACATGGTGCGCGGCACTCTTGAGCGCACCCGCGGCGACTTTACCATGGCTCTCAGGCAGCGATCGTTGGAGGAGAAGCTGGCCGCCTGGATGGATACCGGCCAACCACAGATGAGCGGCGTCTAAGCCCAACCTTCAGCAAAAGGAGCAGAGTCAGAACGCAATGCCAACCTTTGTAATAGCAGCGGTGGCGGGGGTCACGGCCCTCCTAGTAGCCGTCTCCCTTGCTATTCGCGTCATGAGGGCCAACAAGGGCAACCTTGAAACTATCGCCATCGGCGCCGCCATCCAGAGCGGCGCAATGGCCTTCATGAAGCGCGAATATCTGGTGCTGCTTCCCTTCGTGATTGTGGTGGCCGCCGTCCTCTGGATAGTAATAGACATCCTTCAGTTCGACTCTCTCGTTCCCAAAACTGCCATAGCTTACGTGGCGGGTAGCTGCACTTCCGCCCTGGCCGGCTTCCTGGGCATGAGCATCGCAATTCGGGCCAACACCCGCACCGCCGCCACGGCTCAAACTGGCCTCAACCCCGCCCTGAAGATCGCCTTCTCCTCCGGCGCCGTCATGGGCCTCACCGTGGTGGGCCTGGGCATTCTGGGCGTCACCATCCTGTATCTCATATACCAGGACATTACCTACGTGGCAGGCTTTGGCCTCGGCGCTTCCTCCATCGCCCTCTTCGCCAGGGTGGGCGGCGGCATCTACACCAAGGCCGCCGACGTGGGCGCAGACCTGGTGGGAAAGGTGGAGGCGGGCATACCTGAGGATGATCCCCGAAACCCCGCCGTCATCGCCGATAACGTGGGCGACAACGTGGGCGACGTGGCCGGCATGGGCGCCGACCTCTTCGAGTCCTACGT
>CAYNJI010000140.1:0-3418 GCA_964397605.1 uncultured Dehalococcoidia bacterium
GCGGGAGCGTGGGCAGGCTGAGGTGAGGGTGGCGCAGCTGGAGGCGCGGTCCCGGTCTGCAGGACGAATTCGGCGTATGTAGGTGGTGGGTCGTCCGGTGGAGTCGGCGAGATAGTGAGGTTGGCGCAAGGTGCGTCGTCTGTTCAAGTGATTGACGTGATTCGGTTGTTATTGCCCTTGACGGGACTGGCAGGGTGGGTTGTGCAGGCCATACTGGGGTTTTTGCTTGGCTCTTAGGCAGGGGTGTTGATGCAAATGAGGTCTCAGGTGACTTGCACCTGGCCGATGTCGTTGGTGGCCAGTTGGTCGTCCCGGTCGGCTCTGGGGTTGCGGCGCAGGACACGTCCGATGGCGACGAAGGGTTCGTTAGGGGTATAGGTGGACTTCCGAATAGTGGCCTGCACCAGTAAAGCTCGCATCACTGTTAATTCTCCTATTCGGACTAAAGGACAAGTCATCGCGATGCCCTTAGCGGCTGTTGGGTTTGCTTCACGGAATTGTATTATGTGGTAGACTTTTACCAGCGTTTTGCGGCTGCTTTTGCACATCCCGCAAGCGCAAGCAGCAATAGGAGAGCGATATGACTACAAATCCAGGAAGCCCCGCAGCACGGGCGGCGGAGGCGTGGTCTAATGCGGACGTTCGGGACTATCTGTCGGATTCGGCGCTAACCGTCGGGGCAGGAACGGCCACGGACGCCGGCACCGGCTGGCAACTTCCTTCCCCGCATCCGGACCCCATTATCGCCGCCGGCGGAATTCCCGACGCGGGCACCCTCCCGTCTGGTGAATTGGAGGCCGCCCTGGGGCGCATCCTGAACGACAAGCCCCAGGAAGCGCTTAGGTACGGCGGCGTTCTTGGTTTCGAGGGACTTCGAGAGGCTATGGCGGAGCGGCAGACGGCCCTTGACGGCATGAGCTTCGAGCCGGATAACTTCATCATCCACAACGGCGGCTCCGGCTGCCTGGATAATCTGTGCCAGGCCTTCATCACGCCCGGCGACGTCGCCATTGTGGAGGGGCCGACCTATTCCGGCACCACCCGCGCCATTCGCGGCCACATGGCCGAGTTGATTGAAGTCATGGTTGAGGACGACGGCATCTCCGTTGAGGGCGTAGCCGAAGCTATCCAGAGGGCTAAGTCGGAAGGTAAGCGGGTAAAGTTCGTCTACCTGAACCCCGACTTCCAGAACCCAACTGGCACAACCCTTACCGAGGCGCGCCGGGCGGAGCTCATCGACCTTTGCGCCCGGGAGCGGGTTCTCATCGTGGAGGACGCTACGTACAGCGAGCTTTTCTTCGACGAAGCGCCGCCACAGTCAATCTACTCCATGGCCAACGGAGCGGGGGTATTAAAGATCGGTACCTTCAGTAAGGTTGTCGCCACGGGCTTGAGGGCCGGCTGGATTCAGGCATCCAAGGAGCACATTGATGCCCTGGGCCGGGTGCGATTCGACATGGGCACTAGCCCGCTGCTGCTGCACATGCTTGCGGAGTTTATTTCGTCCGGTAGGCTGGACCCCCACATCCGCAAGATGCGGCCCGTCTACGGAGAGAAGTGCGCCGCGCTGAGCGACTCGCTTCGGGAGCATTGCGAGCCTTACGTCCGGTTCAACGCGCCGGGCGGGGGATTCTTCTTCTGGTTCGAGTGCCTAGGCGCAACCTCCAAGGAGGTGTCAGAGGCGGCGGCACATGAGGGACTGCTGTTCCCGCCGGGCACAAATTTCTACCTGGACAAGGAGAACGCGCCGGATACCCACATACGGCTGGCCTTCAGCAACGCCTCACTGGAACACCTGAGGGAAATCGGCCCACGGCTGAGGCGCGCCTTCCAGAGGGTGGTGGACTAGGCGACGGGCGTGGGCTGGAGTCCAATTAGCCGTAGATAGCGGTCCAAGTGGACATGCCTAACGCCGTTGACCCCCTTTCAATCCTCAAGGCCAGCTTTGGCTACGATAGCTTCTGGCGCCCGCAGGAAGAGATCATTCACGATGTTTTGGCCAAGCGGGACGTGCTCGCGGTCATGCCCACGGGGGGCGGCAAGTCCCTCTGCTATCAGCTTCCTGCTCTGATTCTTCAAGGCGTTACTTTAGTGGTATCGCCCCTGATAGCTCTAATGAAGGACCAGGTGGATGCGCTTAATGCCAACGGCATTCCCTCGCGATTCATCAACTCCAGCCTATCCTATCAAGAGGGTTTGCGCGTCCAGAAAGAAGTAAGGGATGGAGCCGTCAAGCTCCTGTACGTGGCGCCGGAGCGTCTGCCCATACCCGGGTTTCGACGCCTCCTACAGGAAATCAACCTCAGCTTGATAGCCATTGACGAGGCTCACTGCATCTCCGAATGGGGCCACGAGTTCCGTCCCGATTATCGTAACTTGTTGGACCTAAGACGCAGCTTCCCATCAACGCCTGTCATAGCCCTGACTGCCACGGCGACTGAAAGGGTTCGCATAGATATCACGGACCAGCTGGGGCTGGGTCAAGACCGAACTTATCTCTCCAGCTTCAACAGGTCGAACCTCAACTATTGGGTGCGGCCCAGGGACAGGAACGTTTATGGCGAACTTATTTCACTGCTTGAAGAACACCGCGGCCAGTCCACAATCATTTATTGCTTCTCCAGAAAAGACACTGAGAACGTGGCCAGTCAGTTGAACGCCAATGGCTTTTCTGCCCTTCCTTATCACGCTGGCTTGGACAGGGACACGCGAAGGAAAACCCAGGACGACTTCATTCAGGATAGAGTGCCAATAATTACTGCGACCATCGCCTTTGGCATGGGGATAGACAAGCCGGACGTGAGGCTGGTTGTACATTACAGCCTGCCCAAATCCATAGAAAGCTATTACCAGGAGACGGGTCGAGCAGGTAGAGATGGGCTGGCCAGCGATTGTGTAACTTTCTTTAGTATTGCAGACAGGGTCAAGCAGGAATACTTCATCCGCCAGATGGAAGACGACGTCGAGCAGCGAAACGCCCGCCAGAAGTTGGACAAGATGGTGGAATACGCACAAGCGCTGACTTGCCGCCGCCGCTTCCTGCTCGGCTATTTTGGAGAGGATTGGAAGGAAGAATCCTGCGGTGGGTGTGACGTTTGCTTGCAACCCAGGAAGACATTCGACGCCACTGAAATTGCCCAGAAGGTCCTGTCGGCGGTGGCCCGAACCGGGGAAAGGTTCGGTACGAACCACGTTGTGGATGTGCTCGTAGGGAGTAAGAACAAGCGGATTTCTACCGATGGCCACGACAAACTAAGTGTCTACGGCATCGTTACGGATTTCAGTAAGGCACAGTTGAAGGAGTTAGTTGTACAGTTGCAGGGCAAGGGGTTGCTGGTTCGCAACCAGGGCGATTACCGATACCGGTCCCTCTGAGAAGTACGCGGGAAAGTTTGGCGGCAGCGTCAGACCCTAACAC
>CAYNJI010000141.1:0-3402 GCA_964397605.1 uncultured Dehalococcoidia bacterium
GGAGTAGTGAGGATTCTGGCTGGGAGAGAATAGCGTTTATTCTCCTGTAAATTGCGGTTTCGTTTTATTGAGGAAGGCTTGAATCCCGCGACGGCGATCTTGGGTGGTCTGGAGGATGAAGCTAAGGTCGGCCTCCAGGTTCAGCCCTTGCGCCAAGGACATGTCGAGGCCCTTGTAGACCGCCTCTTTGACGTAGCGCACTGCAATTGGAGCAGCGGCGGCGATGGTCTGACCCAGATCGATAGCAGTAGCCTCCAGAGTTTGGCCGGGAGTGACGACATTGACCAGCCCCATTTCGAGGGCCTCTGATGCGGAAACGGAACGGCCCGTGAGAAGAAGTTCCAGAGCCCGGGCGCGTCCGATGATTCTTGGCAGTCTCTGGGAGCCGCCGTCCCACGGAATGTATCCTTCGGCCAGACATGAGAAGCCGAATGTTGACCCTTCTGCCGCCAATCGCAGGGCGCAGGCGGGGGCGAGTTCCAGGCCCTGGTTCCACGCACGTCCCTGGATGGCGGCAATGGTTGGGGCTTTGAGGTTGGCCACGTGGGTTGCGACGCGTCGACGTTGGAGGACCGATTCTAGGTCGCCGACGGGCGCATCCTTCGGCCACGGGCTGATTTCATCGTGCCAGAAGTTCTCGCCGTTGTTGGTGAGTACAACGGCTCTGAGGTTCGCGTCTTCATTCAGGAATTGGCAGACGCTTTCTAGCTGCTCGGCTGGGGTGGGATTCCGCAGGATGTCGTCGTCCGACAGAACGAGGCGAATGACGGCCACGGCACCGTGGATTTCGAGTTGGATGGGTTTGCGAATCAACATATGTAAATGGAATACAAGGGCTTGTGGTTACGATTTTCGCTGAAAAACTGGACTATTGACAGTATTCAGGACGTAGTCTATCATACGTCATGGTATTAGCACTCTATTGCTTTGACTGCTAATTTAGTAGTCATAATGATGTAGGCAGACCCAGAAATCTACCAAAATTTGAGGAGGAAGCGTTAGTGAAATTCACGCCTTTAGGAGAGAGGTTGATAGTCAAGCCCTTGGAAGAGGAACAGACCACGTCATCAGGAATTATCCTTCCGGATACTGCCAAGGAGAAGCCGCAGGAGGGTGAGGTTGTGGCCGTGGGGCCCGGTCGAGTCACCGACGAGGGCGCACGCGTGTCCATGGAGGTGCAGATGGGGGATAGGATCATCTATTCCAAGTACGCGGGCACCGAGTACAAGGACGATGGTCAGGAGTACCTGATTCTGCGGGAGAGCGACGTTCTGGCCAAGGTCGATCGTTAATCTGGCGAAAGCCAGGCGGTCGGCTGGAAGAACGAGTTCGACAACACACGAAGTCATTTATTCAGAAATTTTGATGGAGGCAAGCAATGCCCGGTAAGCAACTGGTATTTTCCGAGGAAGCGAGAAAGTCGCTGAAGACTGGCATAGACATCTTAACGGACACGGTGAAGGTGACGCTAGGACCCCGAGGGCGGAACGTGATTTTGGACAAGAAGTTTGGCCCGCCCCTGGTATGCAGCGACGGTGTGACCATTGCCAAGGAGATTGACCTTCCGGACCCCTTCGAGAACATGGGGGCGCAGCTGCTGAAAGAGACGGCGAGCAAGACCAATGACGCCGCCGGCGACGGCACAACCACGTCCGTGGTGCTGGCTCAGAGCATAATTACCGAAGGGTTCAAGAACACGGCGGCGGGAGCAAACCCCATGGCCATCAAGCGTGGCATCGAATGGGCGGTAAACGCCGTCATAGGTGAGCTCAAGGAGATGTCGCGTTCAGTAGACAGCCGCGACCAGATAGCCCAGGTGGCGGCGCTTTCAGCCCACGAGGACTCCATTGGTCAGACAATCGCAGACGCAATGGAGAAGGTCGGCAAGGACGGCGTCATCACCGTCGAGGAATCCAAAGGCATCAACGACGAGATTGAGTACGTGGAGGGGATGCAGGTAGACCGCGGCTACATCTCTCCCTACTTCGTCACGAACTCCGAGAGGATGGAGACGGTCATCGAGGAGCCTTACCTGATCATTACGGACAAGAAGGTCTCCGCCGTTTCCGACCTGGTCCCAGTTCTGGAGAAGCTGATTCAGATGGGCAAGAAGGACGTGGTGATTGTGGCTGAGGACGTAGACGGAGAGGCTCTGGCCACGCTGGTTGTCAACAAACTGAGGGGCACCCTGAACTGCTTGGCGGTGAAGGCTCCCGGCTTTGGAGACCGGCGCAAGGCGATGATGGAAGACATAGCCATTCTGACCGGCGGCACCGTCATCAGCGAAGAGACGGGCCGCAAGCTGGAGTCGACCACAGTGGCCGACATGGGCCAGGCCCGGCGGGTCTCGGCCAGCAAGGAAGAGACGACCATCGTAGAGGGGAAGGGTTCGGAGGACGCGATCAAGGGTCGGATCACGCAGATCAGGTCCCAGATTGAGGACACCACCTCCGAGTTCGACCGGGAGAAGCTTCAGGAGCGGATGGCCAAGCTGGCCGGCGGCGTTGCCGTTGTGAAGGTCGGCGCGGCTACGGAAATCGAGCTCAAGGAGCGGAAGGCCCGGGTAGAGGACGCCCTTTCGGCCACCCGAGCCGCAGTGGAAGAGGGCATCGTCGCCGGTGGCGGCGTAGCCCTGGTGAGGGCCTCGCGAGCCTTGGCCAACGTCAGCGAGAAGCTGTCAGGCGACGAGCTGGTGGGCGCAAAAATCATCCGCAAGTCGCTGGAGCAGCCTCTGCGGCTCATCGCGCAGAACGCCGACCGGGAAGGGTCTGTGATTCTGGAAGTGGTGAGGAACCAGTCGGACGACTACGGCTTTGACGCCGAGGAAGGGGTCTACGGCCCGATGTTCGAGAAGGGTATCGTTGACCCGGTAAAAGTGACCCGCTCTGCCTTGCAGAACGCGGCCAGCGTGGCGGCAATGGTACTGACGACGGAATCGATGATTACGGAGATTCCTGAGAAGAACGCGGCTCCGCCAATGCCTCCGATGGAGTACTAGACAAGAAAGTTTCCGCTTCCTAAAAAGAGCGCAAACAAAAGAGGGGCGGCCCTGTGTGGGCCGCCCCTCTTTTTTTGGGAGGATGGGGGGATAGGCGAATGACCCTTACATGTTTCTGCGGAGAGAGCGGCGGCCGAGCAGTCGGGAGAGGTCGGCAGCGGCAGGATGGCCCGAGGGTGCGACGGAGGGCATATTCTCGTACCGTTCCAGCAATTCCGACTCAGAAAATTGCTGGGGCCAGTTTAGGTTCACGTCGATATACAACCCATTAATCTTCAGCGCGTTCAACACTAGCAGACCTGCAAGGTCTCTCTCCATCGCGCGCACGGGGAACTTCAGCCCTTGGTAATATCCAATGGCCTTATCTACTATTTCGGACAGATGTATCGCGCCATCATTGAGAA
>CAYNJI010000142.1:0-3377 GCA_964397605.1 uncultured Dehalococcoidia bacterium
TTCAAGGGGTGACTACAACGTGAGTCGCGGTGTTTACTCCCCGGTGGCGTTGGCTTTCAGGCTGGCTTGGAGCTTTTTTACCAGCGCTTCGTACTCCCGGCGGACCGCCTTGCTGGTAAGCACCGTTGGCTTGCTTTCGTCCCGGTAGTCGGATCGCAAGGCCATGGAACCCAGGAACGGCACTTCCAAGTCTTGGGCCAGGGCAAGGCCCGCACCCTCGCCGAATATCTCGCCGGTGTAGTTCTCCACCACCCCCAAGACTTTCACGTTCAGCTTACGCACCATGTTGATGGAGCGCTTGGCGTCCAGTTGGGCCAGGGCCTGGGGAGTGGTGATCATCACGAAGCCATCCAGGGGCAGGGTCTGCATCACCGTCAGGGGAGAGTCGGAGGTGCCTGGGGGCAGGTCCACAACCAGGTAGTCGAGCTGGCCCCACTGGGTGATCTGGAGGAACTGGTTGATGGCGTTGTGCACCATGGGGCCGCGCCAGATGATGGCCTCGTCTTCCTTCTGTTGGAAGAAGCCCATAGAGACTACCTTCACGCCGAAACGTTCCGAAGGGACCAGTTTGCCGTTCACCTGGGAGGGCGGCTCCGTAATTCCCAAAACCTTGGTGACGTTGGGGCAGTCGATATCCACGTCCAGCAGGCCCACGGAATTGCCCTGCTTGGCAAGGGTGACGGCCAAGTTTACGGCCACGGTGGTCTTGCCCACGCCACCCTTGCCGCTATACACGGCCACCTTGGTCTTGATTTCCGAGAGGTTCTGGGTGATGGCGCGGCGCTGCTGCCAAGTCTTCCGTATGGCGTCCAGCCTGGCCTTTTCCTGGGGCGTAGGGAGCCTCTGAGGCATGGTCAATTTAAGTCGAGCACCGGTCCTTTTGTATTGTTGGGAAGTCTTAGTCGATGCCCAGGAGTTTCTTGCCGTCCTCCGTAATCAGGTCGGGAGACCAGGGCGGGTCGAAGGTCATCTCAACCTCCACGTCTTCCACTCCCTCCAGTTCGGAGATGGCCCATTCCGCCTGCTGGGCAATCATGGGGCCCATGCCGCAGCCGGGGGCGGTGAGGGTCATAAGCACGTGAACATCCCCTTCGTCGACCTCCACACCGTAGACCAAACCCAAGTCCACCACGTTAACCGGAATCTCCGGATCGTAGACATTCTTCATAGTGTCGATAACTGATTGTCGAGTAATCGTCTCTTCGGCCATCTCATACCTCCAGAAGTTTTGTCTGTTGCTACTAGAATGCTAGCACCCTTAGGCCCTTTGAGTCAAAGCGGAAATGCGCCTAGGCGTCTTTCTTGGCCATGGCTAGCAGGCGGCGGATTTCTAACACTTCGTCCCGGAACATGGCCGCCTTCTCGAACTCCAGGTTCTTGGCGGCTTTCTTCATCTGGACCTCCAAGTCCTTCACCACCCGGAAGAGTTCGTCTACAGACATCAGCTTGCGTTCCGCCTTGTAGGGCGCACGCTCTTCCGCCACCCCCTTGACCCGCTCGGTAATATCCCGCACCGCCTTGTGGATGCCCTGGGGAGCGATGCCGTGCTTCCGGTTGTGGTCGCCCTGAATCTGTCGGCGGCGGTTGGTTTCCGTGATGGCCACGTGCATGGACTTGGTAACCTTGTCGGCGTACATGATGACCTGTCCGTCCACGTGACGGGCGGCGCGGCCCACCGTCTGTATCAGAGACGATGCCGAGCGCAGGTAGCCTTCTTTGTCGGCGTCCAGAATGGCCACGAAGCTGACTTCCGGCAGGTCCAGCCCCTCCCGGAGCAGGTTGATGCCCACTACCACGTCGTACACGCCCAAGCGCAGGTCCCGTAGGATTTCGCTGCGTTCAAGGGTCTGAATCTCCGAGTGGAGATAGTGGACGCGTATGCCCATCTCCAGCAGGTAGTCGGCAAGTTCTTCAGACATGCGCTTGGTGAGGGTGGTGACGAGGCACCGTTCGCCGCGCTCGACCCGGGCCTGTATCTGCTCCATCAGGTCGTCTATCTGCCCGCGGGTGGGCTTGACGGTGATGACGGGGTCCAGCAGGCCCGTGGGTCGGATTACCTGCTCCACCACCTTGTTGCTCACTTCCATTTCGTACGGGCCGGGGGTGGCGGAGACGAAGACAACCTGGTTCACGTGATCCTCGAATTCCCGGAAGTTGAGGGGACGGTTGTCCATGGCCGAGGGCAGGCGGAAGCCGAACTCCACCAGCGTATTCTTGCGGGAGGTGTCGCCGTGATACATGCCCCGGACCTGGGGAAGTGTCATGTGGGACTCGTCGACGAACATGAGGAAGTCTTTGGGGAAGTAGTCCATGAGGGTCCAGGGGGTGCTGCCCGCGGTGCGACGGCCGATGTGACGGGAGTAGTTTTCAATGCCGGAGCAGTAGCCAACCTGGGACATCATTTCCACGTCGTAGCGAGTGCGGGACTCCAGCCGGGCGGCTTCCAGAATCTTGCCCTGGCCGCGCAGGTGGGCCAGCCATTCGGTCAGCTCTTCCTGGATGTCTTCGATGGCCAAGCGCATCTTTTCTTCGGAAGTGACGAAGTGCTTGGCGGGGTAGATCTCCATCTCCTGACGTTCGGCAAGGATTTCGCCGGTGAGGGGGTCTATCTGGACGATACGCTCTATTTCGTCGCCCCAAAACTGGATGCGAACGGCCACCTCTTCGTAGGCGGGCAGCATCTCCAGAGTGTCCCCACGGACGCGGAATCGGCCCCGAACGAGGCTGACGTCGTTGCGTTCGTACTGCATCGCCACCAGGTCACGTACAAGGCTGGTGCGGGTGCGGGTTTCGCCGACGCGAAGGGGCGCGACGAAGGAGTAGTATTCCTCCGGGTCTCCCAGGCCGTAGATGCATGACACGGAAGCGACTATCAAAACGTCGCGGCGGGTGAGAAGAGAGCGGGTGGCGGAGTGGCGGAGCTTGTCTATCTCCTCGTTGACGTCGGAATCTTTCTCTATGTAGGTGTCCGTCTGAGGCACGTAGGCCTCGGGCTGGTAGTAGTCGTAGTAGGAGACGAAATACTCCACGGCGTTGTGGGGGAAGAAGTCCCTGAACTCCGTGGCAAGCTGGGCGGCGAGGGTCTTGTTGTGGGCGATGACGAGGGTCGGACGCTGGAGTTGCTGGACGATGTTGGCCATGGTGAAGGTCTTGCCGCTGCCGGTGACGCCCATGAGGGTTTGGTAGTGGAGTCCCTGGCTTGCGCCTTCCACCAGGCGGTCGATGGCCTTAGGCTGGTCTCCCGTAGGCCGGAAGTCGGCGGTTATCTGGAAGGGCCGCTCTTTGGTGCTGACCATGGCGGGCTAATGATACCACGGGTGACGGCGGTGCGCCCCGTCCCACCCTTAATCGTCTTGTAATTGACGCCGCCGCAGAAT
>CAYNJI010000143.1:0-986 GCA_964397605.1 uncultured Dehalococcoidia bacterium
GTGTGGACCTTAGCCCCTTCCCACAGGTCGTCCCGGTAGTAGATGTCGTACTCACCCCTGGGGGCGCCAAAATGGACCCCTTTCAACCCGTCCAATTCCCTGCCCGACACAGTGCCGAAACAGGCGTCCTGGAGCAGGGCAGTCAATCCCGCCACCGTGGGGCGACCGGAGAGTCGAAAGTAGTCCGCAAAAGCAGCGGCCAGCCGCTCGGGCTCCAGTCTTTCCCGGAACAGTTCGTCGTCCAGCAACTTGTGGCAGAAGTCGTCCAGGGTCACAGTCATCACTCCAGCAGCGTCTTGTTGGTGAAGCGCTCGTACATCTCCACGATGAACCGCTTGGCGTTCAGGGACAGGGGACCGTCGGGCCGGGTTCCACCTCTAGGGCTTCGTCGGAGTGGAGGCCCGACTGGCCCAGGTGCCCGGCCTGCCGGATTAGGTCCTCGGCGTCCACGTTGTAGGCCATGGCGAGCTTGCGGAGAAGGTTGGCCCCGGGCGGGCGCTCTCCCCGCTCGATCTTGGACAGGTAGGAACTGGACACGCCGGTGAGCCGGTTGACGTCCCGCAGGCTTAGGCCGCCCCTGAGACGCCGCAGCAAGGGACCCAGTTCCTCACCCCGTTCCTGTTGTTCGTCAAGCTCTTCCATGATGCACCCCCATCCCCGCGAAAATCGCCCTACCAGTCTCGGCCCCTGCCGGTAACATTCCTGCTCCATTATAGCTTCTTTGTTGCTACATTATAGCTACAAATGAGCAAGCACTTTCGTTACTGCTTGCTGGTTTACCCCCTTTTTCATTGATGAGCATGGTAACTGATTGTTACACTTCCTTAGTCAGAACAACTGTACTACTGGCAGAGTATACAGCCAGGCGCAGAGGAGCGCCACCGGCGGCAAACGCCGGGTTTCTGGAAGGTCCATCTTTTGAGCAAGAAGCAACGGCTCACCCCGGAACAGAAATCCTCCGGCGATTTCACCATGGGCCGGGTGCT
>CAYNJI010000143.1:996-3334 GCA_964397605.1 uncultured Dehalococcoidia bacterium
AACAGCACGAGATAACGCTGCGGGGGTGGCGCATCCTGGCCCGCATGGTCGCCCGCGCCCACCTGGATTCCGTGGCGGAAGCTGCGGCGGAGAGGCAGGGTGAGGAAGCGGACGGCGCTGATGTTCCCGACCAAGGGGACCCCCCACACAAGGACGGCGAGTATGTCGGGTAAGAGACCCCTGGTGAAGGCGCGGGTCAACGCCGTGGCGGCGTGGGACCTGCTCAACCGTCTGAACATGTCCAAGAACGAACTGGCCGACCTGACCGGTCTGGCCACCGGCTACCTGTCCCAGCTTCTCAACGGGAAGCGCTATCCCTCGCCCGCCACCCGGCGGCGTTTGCAGGATGCGCTGGGTGTCGGGTTCGACGATTTGTTCATCGTGGAGGGAGGGAATGGGGAATAGAAGGCCCGTGCCGCCCCACCTGTTCTTCGGCGCGGCTCTGCTGCCCGGGGACTTCCCGGCGCGGCTGGACCGGCTGAAGGCGGCCAGCGGCCTCTCCTGGGACGGCATGGCGGCCTGCCTCGGCGTGGACCCACGGCAGTTGCAACGCTTGCGGCATGACACCGCACTCTGCGGGGATGCCCTGTTCGGCATCTTCCGCCTGGGCGCAAGGGTACCCGGCGGCCTGTACCTGCTGCTGCCGGACGACCTTTCCTTGCCGGAGAAGAGCGGCGGAGTGCAGGGACGGCTTTCCGATTTCTGAAAATAAGACTAAGGAGGACTCAAGATGACTGGAGCAACAGCATTCAAGCGACGGAACAACTGGGTGGACCTGCCGGAAGACTTTCCGGAGCGTTTGGAGAGTTTCCGGGAGGTATCGCGCCTGTCCTGGGGGGAGTTGGCGGCGTGCCTGGGGGTGGACCACGAGCGTGTGATGAACTGGCGGCGGGGCGTCCTGCCCAGGGACCTGGCCCTGTCCAACCTCATGCGTGTGGCTCAGAGAATTCCAGGCGGGATGGACGCGCTGTTTCCGAACGTGGTGGACGTGCTGGGCGCCGAGGAGTAACCCGTGGGACGGCAGCGGCGAATTTACCAGCCGGTGTACTACGAATTTCCTCGGGACTTTCCCGATCGGCTGGAGCGGTTCAAGGAAGAGACCGGGCTGACCTGGAATGCCTTGGCCCGCCGCCTCGGCGTCAACCCCTACCGGCTGAGGGAGTGGAGGCGGGGGACGGTCCCCGACTCCACCAACCTTTTCATCCTCCTGACCCTGGCCGAACGGCTGGGGCTCAGGGGGATTTTGATGTGTCCGGAGAGGGATATGGCCGATGGTGGTGTCAGAGCGCCCAAGCGGTAACTTCGCCACTTCCGGATTGCACACACGCACACACATGGGACCTTGAGACGCCGCACCCTGACTCAGCTGACGCAGTGTGGGCGCTTCGGAGCATGACGACAAAGACGCACTAGCTTCCTACCGGGGCATCTACTTCTTCGGGACCGAAAAATTCGACGACGATGCCATTTGAATCATCGTCGGTACGAGCACTCACGATTTGACTAAGCGGCCTCTTCACCGACGTTTCAATTCCTCCCAATTCACGAAAATCGGGAGAAAGGACTGTTATCCCTTCACTATCCGTGTTCGGTTCCAAGACGACACTGGTTCCGACTGGAGGGGAAGAGTCGAGCCAACTGACTTGATAATTTAAGACCTCTCGTTTCCAGGTTCGCTGGCCCCCTCGCGTCTCGTGTTGGTAAAATTGTTCCCACTCGTGATGAGATCGTGGTGTCGGCCAGTCCGCGCTGGTTCTTCGAGACTGGACTTCCTCAGAAATAAGCCATTCCTCCATCCCATCTCGGTCATTAAATGACGCTCCAGTGCTTTCCACAGCCTCCCGGGCCGCATCCCTGGACCTCAAGCCGCTTCGGATTAACGTATGTACGCTTAGGTTGGCGTTCCCTGTCTCTGTCACCGCTGCCGCCAGACCCTTCAGGTCGTTCGCCCTTGGCTCTTCGACAGCTATGGCGTGTACACGAACCGCTTCCATCGCCCACGGAAGCCGGTATGTGATAGTGTCCTGCAAGAAGTCGACACCGTCATCTCCCAGAATCGAAATAACGACTGATGAGGGACGCCCCTCTAACCATGCTGCCAATCCCTCCCGCCACCTATCTGGCATAGGCCTCCGGGGGCGGAAAGGTGCAACGCGACAGACCAACTCCGCAAACTCCGCGACCGCTCCTACAAGATTGGAAACTTCGCCCTGTTGAATAGCGGTGTCAGCATCCAACAACAGAGTTACGAGTTCATCTATTGCAGAACCCAAATGTAAACCCGCCCGATAACCGATGCCTGACAGGTAAAACCCTGTCTCTTATACACATCTGACGC
>CAYNJI010000144.1:0-3321 GCA_964397605.1 uncultured Dehalococcoidia bacterium
GCAAACTCCATCGCCTCTATCCCTGCCAATCCTGATTTGGTTCAGTACTAGCCGCCACCTTCCTCAACCCGTGCTGATGGCTTGCCCGACTCCGGGGATCTACACGGCTTCAACCGAGCAGGAGAATCGCGCAACCAAGCACGGCGACAGCCAACGCGGCGGGTATTACGAGCTTCAAGAGGTTGTTACCGCGGGGGTTCCGCCGTGATTGTTGGGGTCTCTGGCGTGCCCCTGCTGTTGTGGGTGGTTGGAGGGGCGTGGGCCGCTGGCCTCCCTGCCGTACCTCTGGTGGCTTGGGTGGTTGGCTTGTCAGGTCTGATGGACGAGGAGACAAATTTCGAATAGGCGCGGTCTGACGCGGGCCACGCTGTGGTTGTTGTTCTTGCTGTGCCTCCGTCGGCTTTGATGGTTGCGGCGGCGTGGGCCGCTGGATTGTCTGATCCGTAGGCCGGGGAGACAAGTTGCGGATTGGCGCGGCCTGCCGTGGCCCGCGTCCCTGAGAATTGTCTGATTCTGGTCGTGCGTCGTTACCCCACGATTCCAGGCGCTGTTGTTCCCTAAGGTACTCGCATCCGGCGCAGGGACAGTTGGGCGGGTGGTGAGAAAAAGGCGTTCGTCGCATCCTGCGTTCCTCGCATTCAACACAGTTGCAAGCCGGAGGATGATTGCCCCTCAGTCTTCGCCTGTCGTATGCCATTGTGGCCTCCGATTGCCGGTTGTGTTTGATTCGAGAATGAAAAATCGCCCCTTGGAGCGCTAGGAACCGGACGGCAACCGAATCCACACCAAGGCTACGGCAGACCTTGCGCCATAGTCCCGTATGGCGGAAGAAGGACGACCTGCTGCGCAGCATACCCGGGATAGGAAACCGGATCTCCGATACTCTTCTGGCCTGCCTGCCCGAACTGGGAACTCTCGACCGTCGGCAGATCGCTGCCTTGGTGGGCGTGGCCCCCTTCAACCGGGACAGCGGTACCCTGCGGGGCAAACGCACCGTCTGGGGTGGACGGGCCAAGGTCCGCAAAGCCCTTTACATGAGGGCGATGGTAGCCAGCCGCTTCAACCCGGTCATAAGGGACTTCTACCAGCGTATGTTGTCTGGCGGAAAGCGGAAAAAGCTAGCTCTAACCGCCTGTATGCGCAAGCTGCTGATAGTCCTCAACTCCATGCTCAATTACGGCTCGTCCTGGAACCACTCAACCACCAAGGCCCTCATCCATTCCCATTGACTTTCAAGAGAGTTGCTTGACACCAAAATCCTTACTTGCCACCGATTCCCGGGAGCTTGAGGTCGAGCTTATCGTTGACCAAACGAGGCATCTATCCCTCTCTGCCCACGGGATCTCCATCAAGCTCCAGTGCCCGCTTCACCGTACCCTGGGAGACCTTAATGATGCGGGCCACCCGGCGGATCGACGGTGTATCTACGTACATCCGCCGACACTCCTGCACCTGCTCCGGTGTGAGGGCGTCGGGTCGCCCTGGTTTCCTCCCCTCAGCCCGAGCCCGTTCCAAGCCTGCTTCTATCCGTTCGCTGGTGGACTCCACCTGGTAGACTCCATGGGCGGGCATCATCTTGCGGAAGAGCTTCGCCGCGGCGCTGTCGTCGGCGGTGTTGATGTTCTCCCTGATGGCCACAATACCGATGTTCTGCTTGGTGAACTCCGCTGGATTTCTTGCGCCCTCGTCGAAGTTCCGGCTGAACCTGTCCAGCCAAGCCACGACGGTGTCGTTGGGCCTCACTCTGGTCATCAGCTCGTTCCACGCGGGACGGGACATGGAACTGCCCATCATCTCGTCGGTGATGATGTGCTCTTCCCGAATCCCGAACTCCTTCAGTATGTGAAGCTGCGTCTCTAGGTTGCGTGTGGCATCGTCGGTTTTGCTGACCCTAGCGTAACTGTAGGTGCCGGGGATCATGAGGTCAACCTCGCAAAAGGTCCATTATGTTGCAGAGACGTGTCGGGGAAAGAATTACCCTCGCCCATGTTATGGTCCTCTGGCCCTTGTCGTTCGGGCGGCCTTCAGTTTTCTCCTGCCGTCGGCACTGGCGTGCCTTTCGACCAATTCCTCCAGGCTGGGGGTGATCCAATAGGTGGTTCCGTCTGCTATTGCAGGATAGTCCACGATTGCACCCCGCCAACCAGCGGTCACCATTCTTCGTCCAGGCCCTCGCCGTCGTCCCTGAGCCTGCTTTCCCCTATCTCGGTGAACAGCACTGCACCCTCCGGTATTCCCAATCTTTCCCGGACTTGCCCTGCTGTCTCGAAACTATCAGCGCTGACGAAGCCGACGCTAATCACGTTGTTAGCATGATCAACGCCAATGCTCTTCCAGGGAACACCCGCTTCGGGTAAGGCCACGGCCAGCCGGTTGGTCCAGTCCACCAGGTCATCGAGAGAATACGTCCCCTATACAACCTCGATATTGGCGGAGTCGTACTGCCCGGCGTACGCGGCTCGGAATGCCTCCCCCGCTGCCTTGACCTTGGTGGTATCCATCATGAAAACATAGACGGTGCCCTTGTCCTCGGAGAAGTACCAGCCGCCGAACCCGCCCTCATGGTCGTTGGCAGACGAAGCCATCCGGCTGTTGAGGTCAATGACCTTGCCCTCGCTGTCCAGAATCGACCTGACCGCCTCCTCCTTAACCCGGCTGGGATCAGTCCCGGCCGGCGTGTCCGAATCGCCGTTGGTCGGCACTCCGCACGCGATTACCAGTGACACCACCATGAGTAGAACCATAGGAATCAATTTGGTCTTCAACATTTCGTGCCCCTGCCGGTTGGATTCGGCAGTGCTGAAGACCAGGGCATCCTGCAACAGCAAACGGCACCCAATAGGTAGTCATCTAGGCTGCCTACTGCCCAATAAACGGACGCTTTTTACGTATCGGACGTTGTGCGAACCGCAATTTCAGCGTTCACGGGTTTCTTTCCGGTGTACGAGTCTTTGCCAAGGACCACCTGGGTGCAGGGATTGTTCCCACGTCGCAACCAGGATACAAGTTGCCGCTGAAAACCCTGCGCGCATGCTCGCCCCCCTCCTCGAGCTGCCGTTGTAAAATTGGGGGAATGCCCAGAAAAGTCCCGGTCAAATGCGCCATTCCCGGCTGCCACCGCCGGATCAAGATGACCCTCGCCCAACGCGAGGAACTGAGGCGAGTGGGACGGGAGCACAACGCCACGGCGGGCCTCGTATGCCCAGCCCACGTCAAGGCCGCCATCAATTACGAATTCGACGATATCGACATTGATGTCCCCCTGGGAGAACTCCTGGTCGAGGCGTCCAAGGATACTCCCCGTTGGCGCGTGATGCTGAC
>CAYNJI010000145.1:0-3317 GCA_964397605.1 uncultured Dehalococcoidia bacterium
GTGAAGTGGGGCGTGGGCTCCGGCGTCGGCGTCATGGAGGGCGCCGGGATAGGCGTGGGTGATGGTGTGGGGGGCAGAATTGGTTTCGGCGTGGGCGCAGCCGTAGGGGCGAGCGTGGGCGGGGACGTCGGTTCGGGCGTCGGGGCGGGTGGTGGGGCTGGGGGGGGCGCGGGGGTTGGGGTTGGCTGGGGTGGGACCGCCAGGGGTGGGGGAGGCAGCGACGGGGCGGTGATAGTCGGTTGGGGCGCTGTTGTGGGTGTTGCGATTAGGACTTGGGTCTTCGGCGTGGGAGGGGTTGCGGGAGCGGCATCGTCCGTTCTTGCGGGGAAGCACGCAACCAACAACAGCGCTGCCGCCAATAGCGGAAGAATGACGCCAACGGCCCGCCCGGACCAGCGTCTACGACCTTTTGCCAATCTGAGCAATTTACCCATTGTGTCGTATTGATACGCCGCAGGCTGGTAGCCGGATTCAACCCAATCCGCTTGCGGCTCCTCCTTACTGTGCCTGGATGGCTTCTATGGCTTCTTCCTGAATCTGCAAGAGGGTCTTGATGCCCTTGCCAGCCAGGGCAATGGCTTCTCCTACGATGTCGGGACTGAAGGGGTCACCCTCCGCAGAAGCTTGAATCTCTACCAGATTGCCGCTGCCGGTCATGGCGATGTTGAAGTCCACGTCGGCGCGGTAGTCTTCCTCGTAGCAGAGGTCAAGCAGCAGGCCATCGCCCACGATGCCAACGCTGACGGCGGCAACGGAGTCGCGCAGGGGAATTCGCTTGAAGCCGCCGTTCTTGCGGAGCCGGTGGAAGGCTTGGTAGAGGGCCACGTAAGCGCCGGTGATGGCGGCGGTGCGGGTGCCGCCGTCGGCCTGCAGAACGTCGCAGTCTACGACGACCATCCTCTCGCCGAGGCCCGTCAGGTCTGTTACGGGGCGCAGGGCACGACCGATGAGCCGCTGGATCTCCTGATGCCTGCCCTTGACCCGCCCGGTGGCGGACTCCCTGGAGTTGCGGGTGAGGGTAGCGCGTGGCAGCATGGAGTATTCCGCCGTCACCCAACCCCGGCCCTGACCACGCAGCCAGGGGGGAACGCGCTCCTCTATGCTGGCGGAGCAAATTACTTTGGTCTGGCCCATTTCAATCAAGGCAGAACCCTCGGCAAAGGACTGGTAACCGGGGATGATCCGGGTCTCTCTAAGCTGGTCTACTCTACGGCCGTCTATCCTGTTCAATGGCCCTCCATTTCTATTCTATCAAGTGCATTATGGAAAATTATGAAAGCAGTCTTAACAATCTGAGCCACCCACGTTTTGGGAAAGGGCGGTTCGCGAACCGCCCCTACGAAGAGAGGAAGGGCAGGAGGGGAGCGGCGGTGGGTCGGTGGGGATGGGGAGGATGAAGATGGATTCCCGCCTCCGCGGGAAAAACGGAGAGGGGAGCGGGATAACCTGCGACAAAGAAATGGTGGGGAGGTGCGCAATTATCATAGTAATGACAGGTAGGTTCAGACGATTCGACCGGCCCACCGGTCTACGAGAATGCTCTGAATTCTTTCTGTCAGAGCGTCGATGTTCCAGCCGGTGACGGCGGATACTTGCACGGTGGGATGGGGCGATGAGATTGGGCGAGCTTCGGCGCCGTTGCTCGAAACCAGGTCCATCTTGTTGAGAACCAGCAGCTGGGGTCTGTCGGAAAGCTCGAGTTGCCTCAGCGTGTCTTCCACAACCTGGACCTGGCCCGCGCTGCCGGGGTTGGAAGCGTCCACCACGTGGAGGAGCAGGTCTGCGTCCTGCAGGAACTCCAGGGTGGCGTGAAAGGCAGAAATCACCGCCGGCGGGAGCTTGTTAATGAAGCCCACAGTATCTGTGACGAGAATCTCGTCTCCGTGGGGCAGACGAATTCGGCGGGTCACGGGGTCCAGGGTTGCAAAGAGGCGGTCGGCGGATGTAACCCCGGCCTTGGAGATGGTGTTGAACAGGGTGCTCTTGCCGGCGTTGGTGTATCCGACGAGGGAGGCCACTGGAAGTCCCGAGCGGCGTCGGCGATTACTCTGAAGGAGGCGGGAGCGCTGGAGACGATCTAACTGGTCTTTTAGACGTCTGCTTCTGCCGCGGATGATACGGCGGTCCGTCTCGATCTGGCTCTCTCCCGGCCCGCGGGTGCCGATGCCGCCGCCGAGCCGCTCCAGGTGGGACCACTGACCCGCTAGACGGGGGAGCAGATACTGGTGTTGGGCGAGCTCCACCTGCAGCTGGCCCTCGCGGGTGCGGGCGTGTCGGGCGAAGATGTCGAGGATTAGGGCGGTGCGGTCGATGACCTTTTCGCCCAGCTTCTGCTCGAGGTTTCGCTGTTGGGTTGGGCTAAGCTCGTCGTCGAAGATTACGACGTCGGCCTCAAGCTCCTGCTTGAGTTCGCGAATTTCCTCCAGCTTGCCCTCGCCGACGTAGAGGCGACTGCGTTTATCCAGCCTCTGGGACACGGATGCGACCACCTCCGCGCCGGCGGTATCTGTCAGCTGGGCCAGTTCTTCCAGGGAGGCTTGGAGGCTCCAGGGTCCGCTGGCGCCTTTGAGCTGCACACCGACGAGCAGGGCACGCTCCGCCCGGCCCAGGGGCCATAAATTTCGCTTTGTGATAGCGCTAGCCTCCTGCCGGATCGGGGATCGTCCAGGAATTCAGCCGGTCGACGCCCTTGTCTATCATGTCGTCGGGGGTGGTGAGGGAGAGGCGAATGTAGCCTTCGCCATGCTCGCCGTAGCTGGAACCGGGCGTAACCACCAGGGCGAGGTCGTCCAGCAGCCGGGCGGTGAAGGATGCGGAGGAGTAGCCCGGCGGCACCTTTGCCCACAGGTAGAGGGCAGCCTTGGGTGGAACGACGCCAAGGCCGAGACGGATGAGCGCGTCCATGACTTTGTCCCGCCGAATCTGGTAGATGGCGTTGTTGCTGTCGATGTGGTCCTGCGGGCCGGTCAGGGCTTCTATGGCCATCTCCTGAATGGCCTGGGGGATGCCGGAATCCAGGTTAGACTTGATGGTGAAGAGGGCCTGAATCATCTCTGAGTTGCCAACAGCGGAGCCGAATCGCCAGCCCGTCATGTTGAAGCACTTGGACAGGGAGTGGAGCTCGATGCCCACGTCCTTGGCTCGTTCCACCTCAAGGAAGCTAAGGGCCTTGTAGCCGTCGAAGACCACCTCGCTGTAGGCGGCGTCATGGAGCAGGGCCACGTCGTATTCTCTGGCGAAGGCGATGGCCTCTTCGTAGTAGGCCTTTTCGGCTACGGCGCCGGTGGGGTTGTTGGGATAGTTGAGCCACATCACCT
>CAYNJI010000146.1:0-288 GCA_964397605.1 uncultured Dehalococcoidia bacterium
CGCCGGAGTTCCATGAGCGCGAGTTCTGCTACGTTCCTGAAGAGGCCACGCGCACCCCCATGCTCTACACCAATGAGGCGGAGATCGTAAGCATCGCCAGGAACCTTCACGAGCAGGCCATCTCTAGAGGCTATCAGGTGCAGAATAGCACAGTGCCAGCTTTCTATACCTTCATGTTCATCGGTGGCATGTTCTCAGCCACCCGTCCCGATGGCTACGGCAACTGTCCCCCTGGCAATGACGTCAAGCCTGACGAGAATAGGATGTGTCCCCCAGGGAGATATGAGG
>CAYNJI010000146.1:298-3291 GCA_964397605.1 uncultured Dehalococcoidia bacterium
ATATGAGGTAGACGAGGAAAGCCCGCTACGAGTGAAGGACGTTCGGGAGGCGATGAACCTGGCCATCAACCGGGAAGAACTGAACAAGACCTTCTTTGGCGACCAGGGCATCCCCACCACCCGCTGGGCCTTCCCACCCTGGTGGCCCCACGCCAACCCCAACTGGACTCCCTACCCTTACGATCCTGACAGAGCCCGGGAACTGATCACCGGCGCCGGCTATCCCAACGGCTTCGATATGGAACTCCACGTTACGCCTCCGCTGACGGGTCTCCCTGAGATAGGAGAAACGGCGGAAGTCATAGCACAATACTTCGAACAAGTCGGCATCAACGTGAGTCTCATTCCCATCAACACGGCGCAGATGACTTCCAAGGCCAGAAACCGAGAGCACGCCAGAGGCGTCCACCAGACCCGGTTTGGCCCGCCCACCACAGGCGGCCTTGTGAACCATTTCAGAAACAACGTCAGATGGCGGCAGGAATGGCAGCAGCACGACGAGATTTACGATTTCGTCGACCAGCTGGAGGCAGTCAGTGACTGGGACACCCTTCGCGCCATCGAGGTAGAGGCGACGGAATGGGCGCGTGAAAACCATCTGATCATCCCGCTTTTCTGGGTGTATGGGCAGGTGGTGATAAATCCCAACGTAGTGGCCGCCTACGAGGGTCGGCACCTGCACATGGGACCGTCCAGGCATCACGAGTACACGATGCCCGTTTACAAATAGTTCTATCCTAGAAAGATAGAGAACAAGCGAGCAGTCGCCCTCCATTTGGAGGGCGACTGTTTTCTTTTGGCGTCGGAGCGCGGGGTGGCCGGTCGGATGCCTAAAGTTCAGGCGAGGGTCGGATTAGGACCGTTACGAAAGTCGTCAATAAAAGTGCAGATGGGAGTAGGGAATACTAAAGTGTGGGATGCACTATGACTATTCGTCGCGTTAATTATCGACGTTGACACGCATATAGGGTTCCTATAATATGCGGTGAACGCCTCCAGGCGTTAACCCAGCCTAAAATGTATTGATAGGGGGTATTTGTGATGAGTACATGGCGACTCGCAACTTGGAAAGTGTTGGCAATGTTGGCCCTGATGGGGTGTGCATTGCTGGTGATTGTGGCTTGCGGCGGCGACGATGAGGAAACTCCCGCGCCTGCGCCTGCTGCCACGACCGCGCCGACTCAGGCGGCGGCGCCCACTATGGCTGCGACAGCTGCGCCAACGATGGCTCCAACGGCGATGCCGACAGCTGCGCCCACGCCAACTCCTGCGGCGACCATGGCTCCGGAGCCTGTGGCGTCGAAAATCACCATAGCCATGCCACCCATGGTGATTCAGGATACACTGCCGCGAAAGGCGGGCTTTGGCGGCGTTATTCACATTCGCCCAGCCTTTGACTTTCTCATTGGTAACGACCGGGTAAGTTATGAATTCGAGCCCCAGTTGGCCAAGGAATGGTCCGTCAGCCCGGACGGCACCACCTGGTCATTCAAGCTCCAAGAGGGCGTGATGTTCAACGACGCCCCCGGCTGGGAGGGCGTTGAATTCACGGCCGATGACGTTATCCACACGTGGCGTCAGGACACTATGGAGGACGCGGCTCTCACCGGCGCCGTCTTCTGGCAGCGCTGGCTCCCCGACGAAAGTTACTTCGACGTGAAGGGGCCATATGAACTTGACATGAACATATCGGCACCAGAGCCAATCCTGGACTTCTGGGCGTCGGAACTCACCTTTGTCATCCAGAGCGAAGACTATTGGAACGCCGTAGGCGACGAGGGCTATTCGGACCATCCGGTGGGCACCGGCGCATTCAGCTTCGTGGGTCACGAGATCAATTCCCACTTCCTCTACGAGAAGGTGGACAACCACTGGCGGCAGACGGCTGAGATGGACGAGTTGGAGTTCAGGCTGATTCGTGAGCCGGCCACTCGCGAGGCAGTGCTGCTGACCAAAGAAGTGCAGATGGCTATCATCTCCAACACAGTCGAGGGCGTTCAGCGCATAAGAGACAGGGGCTTCGCGGTTGTTCGAAGCACCCAGCCTTCCAACATGGTGGAGTTCCACTGGGGCGGCCAGTTCTACCAGCTTCCGGAAGGGGCGACAGAGAAGTTTGGCGTGACTTTGAACGAGCAAAATCCTCTGCTCAAGCTGGAGGTTAGGAAGGCTCTGAACATCGCCATAAACCGTGAGCAGATGAACGAGGTCTTTTACGGCGGGGAGATGGCCTTCATGCCAGTCACCCACATATTCCCACCATCCGACTACGGCTTCAAGGATAGTTTTGTGCCGTATCCCTACGACCCCGAGGAGGCCAAGCGGCTTCTGACGGAGGCCGGCTACCCCGACGGCTTCAAGATGGAAGTCAAATTTGGCGCTTCCAGCGTGATTCCTGAAATTGGGGACATCACAGAGTCGGTGGTAAACTACTGGCAGGCTGTGGGCATTCAGATTGATTCAGTCGACCAGACAGATAGTCTTTGGGGGCAGATGAAGGAGTACGGATTGGACGTGGGAGCTGCCATGATAACCTTTGGCCGAGTGTCTCACGAGTTGCAGATGGTCCTGAACCTCAAGATACCTGAACACATCGACCAGAACTTTACTTCACACACCTTCGATCACCCGGACTTGGGACGGATGATTAGGGAGTTTGAGGTCACCATCGACAAGGCAGAGCGGGTCCGCCAGATGGAGGCGCTAGGCGACTACCTGTACAACAACTACGCTACAGTGCCGCTATTCTGGTACTTCCAGACCTATGGGTATGACCCTGGGGTGATTGAGGAGTATCTGGGGCTGCGGTCGGCAACGGTTAAGTGGGAGTACGCCAAGCTGAGATAGCGGCTAGACTCCTAAATCTAACAGCAAAGGGAAATGAGAACGTGCCCGGCCTCTCCAGAGGGGCCGGGCACGTTTGTGTATGTTTAGATGGGCAAGATTTCTCGCAGGGTCTTGGAATGATAGGAGCGAAAGCGGGATGAGGGGCGAAG
>CAYNJI010000147.1:0-1883 GCA_964397605.1 uncultured Dehalococcoidia bacterium
ATTCGTCCCCAAAACCCAATTCCTTGACGGAAAAGGACCCATAGCCTATAATCCATCTACAGCATTACATGATAGGCGTCGGCTTTCCGGCGGAAGGGAGTCCCTCATGGCCATCGTAACCATCGACGGATATCGTGGCAGCGGTAGCACTGAGGTGGGCATCCGCGTCGCAGAAGCCCTCAACGCCAACTACATAGATAGGTTGCTGCTGAGGAAGGCGGCGGAGAAGGCCCAAGCCCCCATCGGCGAGTTCGTGGGACGGGCCGGTCGGGAGTACCATCCCCCCCGCGGCTTAATGGAGAGGATGCA
Organism: uncultured Dehalococcoidia bacterium; assembly: GCA_964397605.1. Lineage (GTDB taxonomy): Bacteria > Chloroflexota > Dehalococcoidia > Lucifugimonadales > JAPULR01. Next base: position 310 of record CAYNJI010000147.1, read on the forward strand.
GCGGTCCCTAGAGCGATGGGTAGACGCCTACTCTAGGAACTCCGTCTATGTGAACCCCTGGGAGGGCTTCGCCTTCCTGGGCCACTCCAAGGAGATTGACGAGGAGCTGGCAAAAATTGCCCGGATACCCCCCAAGTTCGTGGACGACCAACGGTTCATCCGGTCCATCAGCGATGCCCTGGAAGAGATGGCCCAGTCCGACAACCTGGTAGTTGTGGGTCGCGGCGGCGGTTCCATCCTGAAGCACTTCCCCAATTCTCTGCATATTGGCCTGGCGGCGCCCTTCGGCACCCGCGTCATTCGCAACATGCGCAAGCACAACTTCACTGCGGTGGAGGCCGGCAAGTTCACCCGTGACACAGACGGGGCGCGCCAGCGCTTCTACCGGAAGTTCTTCGACACCAACCCGGACAACCCCTCCCTCTACAGCCTGTCGCTTAACACCCAGTCGCTCCACCCGGAGCTAGCGACGGAACTCATCGTCAACAGGGCGGAAATGCTGGCCAACGGGCGCCTAAGCTGAGCTCCACTGGCGCCGCCGGTGCTGGCCCGATGGGACCCCGGATAAAGGCAAGATAATGCCGGTGCGCTGGTGTTTCGTGAAGACAGGCGACTCCTACTTAGACGTGTAGGATAGGGTTGCGTTAACCCTCGGCATATGCCCTTGGAGGCGTTTGAGAAGAATCCTGATTGTGGTACATTGGCAACAGTCCCTATGAGACATTCCACCCTTTTCGAAGAAATTTTCCGCAGAATGAAGTGGAGCACAGTCTATGGATGGCATTAACATAGATGAACTCATAGGAGATCCCAGGAAAGTTGACGACGGCCTGGAGTCATTTCGGCAAACTGCGATGCTCCTATCATCACGCTATCCCCGATTGATCGAGCGTTTTCCGGATCAATGGATAGCATTGCATTCGGGAAGGATCAGCGCCCATGGCGATTCCCTTGATGCTGTGTTGCAAGAGATTGATGCAAAGGGATTGTCTCGAGACCAGACCATCGTGAGGTTCATTCAGAAGGATTCTCAAACTTTGATTCTGTGACCCAATGCTGCGCGGCAGATTCGGAAACACCAGTGGGCGCCCCTATTTGGAGGGGCGCTTATATATTCCGCGATTACACGTGCGAAGCAACATCTCGTTCTGTGTGGATACTGGCGCTGATAAGACGACTCTATTGCCCACAGACGGGATCCGAATGAATCTCAACTATTCTGCGCTTGAGCAATTAAGCCAAGCCAGAGGTCTTGGTGGAGTAGCTAATGTCAATCTTGAGCAGGCCGTTGTCGTGTTTAGCGAAGGGGAAAAGAGGCTTTACGGCTATGAGATTGAATTGGCGATCATCGCACCCGATGATGCTCTCATGGACATGCCGTCTCTTCTTGGACGCGACATTTTGGATCGGTGGAGGATGAACTATTCTCCTTCAACAGGCGACCTTCTTTTTCACGTCGTGAGTTACGATTATATGACGCCGTTCGACTAGGCGTGTGGGGATTGTCGACCTCTGATTTCCCCGGTAGATGGAGATAAGCAGGCCAGGCAGGATGCTGAGAAAAGCCTGGTGAT
>CAYNJI010000147.1:1893-3263 GCA_964397605.1 uncultured Dehalococcoidia bacterium
GAACAGAAGGCAGTGGGATAGTAGAACTGCCGAAAGGTGCATGGGTGAATTTCCGATTACGCCCACAACTCCTGCACCAGCCGCGTCAGCTCCACCAGCGCCGTCGTTACCGAGCGGTACTTGACCACCGCCCGTCTCGGCGGCAGACGCAGCGCCACCGGCTTCACCACCCCCTCGGCGGCAATGGCGATGAACACCGTTCCCACCGCCTTGCCCTCCTGCTCCGACGGCCCCGCGACACCCGTCACTCCCACGCCAAGGTCCGCCCCCAGTCGTTGACGCGCCGCCTTCGCCATAGCCTCAGCCGTCTCCGCGCTGATGGCTCCGTGGTCGCGAATCACCTGCGCGGGCACCCCGTTGGCAATCTTCGCCTCGTTGCTGTAGGACACTATCCCGCCCCGAAAGTAGGCGGAACTCCCCGGCACGTCCGTTATCGTGCTTGCCATCAGCCCGCCGGTGCACGACTCCATCGTCGCCACCGTCAGCCCCGCCTCCGAAAGCGCTTGGGCCAACGCCCCCTCCGGCGTCTCATCGTCGAATCCCCAAACGTGAGGGCCCATAATTTGCAGGATTCCCGACTCCACAGGCTCTATGAGCGCCCGGGCTTCCTCTTCCGACGCCCCCCGGCCGATTATCCGCAAGTGGATCCCGTCGTGCTTGGCGTAGATGCCCAGATACGGGTTCTCCGACTCTGCGAAGCGGGCCACCCGCTCCGCCACGTCGGCCTCCGCCAGGTCGGTGGTCTTGATGTTGCGCGTAATTATCACCTGCCCCCGCACCTTGCCACCCAGCTTAGGCGCAACCTGGTTCTGCCACATGTTATACATCTCCCCAGGCGGGCCGGGCATGGCGACGATGATTTTTCCCTTCCGTTCCACCCACCAGCCCGGAGCCGTGCCCTGGTTATTGGGTATGGTGACGGCGGAAGGTATTAGCGTCGCTTGCTTCGTGTTGCGCGGTGGCATGTCCGCGCCCCGGTATCGAAACCAGGCCTTCAAGTCCTCCAGCAGCCCGGGGTCGACCTGCATCTCCTCGCCTAAAGCAGACGAAATCGCCTCCCGGGTCAGGTCGTCCTGTGTGGGTCCCAATCCGCCCGTGGAAAACACCACGTCGGAGCGTTCAAGCGCAGCGGCGAAGGCGCCTGCCAGAAGCTGCAGGTCGTCCCCCACCTGGGACATTCGCTGAATGGTGATGCCGAGGGCTGGAGCGTGGGCGGCAATGTACGCCGAGTTGGTGTCCGTAAGCTCCCCCATGAGAAGCTCCGTGCCGATGGAGAGTATTTCTCCTTTGACCGTTTCCATGCTACAGGCCCGGGCTAGCGGCATACCGCCGCTGCTTCCGTTGCCTAGCCCTCCTCGACTGGGTAGGGA
>CAYNJI010000148.1:0-3238 GCA_964397605.1 uncultured Dehalococcoidia bacterium
TTCACCGCCATCAGCAGCGGAGGGTTTCACACGTGCGCCCTCCGCTCCGACGGCTCCACGGCCTGCTGGGGCAACGACGAATTCGGCCAAGCGTCGCCGCCCTCTGGTGAAACATTCACCGCCATCAGCAGCGGAGGGTCTCACACCTGCGCCCTCCGCTCCGACGGCTCCCCGGTCTGTTGGGGCGACGACGAATTCGGCCAAGCGACACCTCCTCTGGGATAGAGATCCACTGCCATCGCCAGCGAGGGCTTGGCGCGCCCGCGACCGCGCTCGTCCCAGCTTCTCTCCCACGGGCCCAGCTTCCGAAGGATGTCGGGCGTCGGCTCCACGTCCTCCTGCGCCTCCCTGAAAAGCTTGCTGCACTCACCGCCTTCCCGCTGCTACTAAACTTTGAAAACCCCCTCTCCCTCTGGGAGAGGGCCGAGGTGAGGGCCTTTCGCAGCATTACGGAGGCTCCTGGGCGCTGGCTTTCGCCGGTATGACGGCAGTTACGCAAGGGTCTCCTGGGGCCTAGGCTTATTGTCGCTCAGGGTCCAACTTCAGAGCCGGGGCAGGCTCAACCGTTATGCCCTGTGACGCTGCCTCCGAGACGCCCGGGGCCCGTGCCTAAAGTCCACTTTCCCGTCCAAATATTTGGCAATTCGTGTTTCGGGGTGTTCCGATGTGCGATTTGTGGTATTATATGCCGCGAAGTGAGCGTTCTCGCGATACCCATCCGCAAGCCCAAGATATTTTACGGCTGGTACATTGTAGCCGCGGCAGCCGCTATAAACGTGTATGGCGCCGGTGTCTGGTTCTACGGGTTCCCCATCTTCTACAAGGCCCTTCTGGACGAGTTCGGTTGGTCTGCCGCCGCAGGAGCAGCCATAATAGCCCTCTCACGCCTGGAGGGAGGGATTGAGGGGCCAATTATCGGTTGGGCGGTGGACAAGTTCGGGCCCAGAAAAATGGCCGTCCTTGGGGCGGTGATTACGGGTTTTGGCTTCATGGCCATGAGCTCGGTAGACTCCTTCCAGGTTGGCCCTCTGCACATCAGCGCCCTCGTAGCCTTTGGCCTGCTTTACGCCGGATGGATGTCTATTGGCTACAACACAGGCTTCGGCCATGCCAGTATGGCCTCGGTTAACGCCTGGTTCATCAGGAAACGCTCCCGTGCCTTCTCCGTCTTCTCCCTGGGCGCCGGTGGCAGCGGCCTCACGGTGTTCGCCCTCGGCTACTTGGTGAACGCCTATGGCTGGCGCACCACCGCATTCCTGGCTGGCATCGGCATATTTGTGATTATTATCCCCCTATCGTTGCTGCTGAGGCACAAGCCGGAACAGTACGGATTACTGCCGGATGGGGACGATCCCAACGCGGCAGTTGTTGAGGCGTCTGCCGCACCGGCTCAGGGCCGTCGCGGGCCCTCTTCGATGAAGGTGACGTGGTCCGAGCACGACTTTAGCGTCAAGGAAGCGCTGTCCACTAGGGCTTTCTGGATGCTGATTTTGGGCACCGGCGCCAGGTCCTTCGCTATGACCTCTGTAGTTGTCCACCTGATTGTCTACCTAACCGCCGTGAGAGATATTCCTCTGGTGGAGGCCAGCGGGGCGCTGGGATTGATGGTCACCATCAGCTTGATTGGGCGCTTGGGTTTCGGACTATTGGGAGACTTTGTGGACAAGCGGCACATAATGATTGCCACCCTTCTCCTCCAGACGGTGGGTATATTCATTCTGATGAACGCTACATCCATGACGCAGGTGTGGGTGTTCGTGGTGGTCTATGGCATCTCCTATGGCGGCGCAATCCCAGTTTACATGGCCATCGTCGGCGAGTACTTCGGCAGGAAGAACTACGCGACCATACGCGGATTCAACCAGCTGTTCCACATTCCGACCACGGTCTCCGGCCCCGTCTTCGCCGGCTGGATTTACGACACCACCGGCAGCTACACCGTGGCCTTCACCAGCTTCATCGTGGCCATGCTGATAGGCGTCAGTTTCCTCTTCCTCGCCAGGCGGCCCAACCCGCCCAAGTCTGCTGTCCTGCCAGACGGCGGCGCCCCAGTATCCGAAGCGCGGCCGTAGGGCCTTCCGGCTTCCCTATGTGATACACATGCGGCAAGATTAACGGAGCGCGTTCCGGTCTAAGCTTCCGTAAGGGTCTCAGCATGAACTCAGTCACAGTCAAGAACTTCCGCTGCTTCCGAGAAGAGCAGCAGGCGCGCTTGGCTCCCTTGACCCTTCTTGTAGGAGAGAACAGCACCGGTAAGACGTCCTTCCTGGCGCTGGTACGCGCCCTTCGGAAAGTTGCCTTTGAGTCAACGGTACCAGACTTTCGGGAACCACCGTATGACTTGGGCACTTTCAGCGAAATCGCCTATAATCGCATGCGAGGTGGAGCTAAGTCATTCGAGGCTGGCTTCAGTGGGGATTCCCTGCCGGAGCTTATTCATGCAAGCCTGCCTGCGAATGAACTATTAACATTCGCAGCTACATTTGAATCACTAAATGGCGTCCCATATCCTATCAATCGGCGGCTCTCAGCAGGCAATCGGTCGCTGGAGGTGAGTCAAAGCACTATGCGGATGGTTGTATCCGACCGTGAAGTGCTCGTCAGGACTCCGGAGAGACTTCCTCTGCACGATGTCAACCAGCTCCCGCCATTCTTCAGTCTAGTCAGTAGATGGCATCGGGGGGAGAGACCATCTGAGGAGAACTCTGAGGGATCTAGCAATACCTTAACTGAATTGGACATAAATCAGATTTTGGGGCTTGCAGCTATTTCCCCTCCTGTGTCTTTTGTTGGGTTGGGACTCAACCACACCTTCGCTGGTGCGCCCGTGAGGTCAACCCCAAAGCGTACCTACGATCCCTCACGTCCCTTCCAGGATCCTGAAGGTGAGTACATTCCTACATTTCTGGTGAACGTGTCTAGGCGTGATCAGGAGAAATGGTCGCGCCTCAAGGATGCGTTAGAAGAGTTCGGCAGAAGCTCCGGCTTGTTCAGTGAGATCTCCATTGAATCTCTCGGGAAGACGGAAGGCTCTCCATTCCAGTTGCACGTGAGGAAAGCAGGTGGAAAGGCAAAGGGAAGGCCAAGGGGTAAGAAGAGAAACCTGATCGATGTCGGCTATGGAGTGAGCCAAGTACTGTCCATCCTGATAGAGCTACTACGCGAGGATCACTCCTCAATGTTTCTGTTGGAGCAGCCGGAGGTCCATCTGCACCCCACAGCCCAAGCAGCCCTTGGT
>CAYNJI010000149.1:0-3224 GCA_964397605.1 uncultured Dehalococcoidia bacterium
TCACTGACACTTGCCCCTTGCCAGGCCCGGGGCAACAGTTCCTATAATGGACGTTATAGGAACTGTTGAGGTTGCCCGAAATGGCCCTGCAATACCCCCTTCTCCCAGCACCCCAGGACGGGTCCAACGCCCCGTCGCCGGCCCCCGAAACCCGCCTCACCGATACCGACCTGGCCCGGCTGCGCCACTCCCTGGACTCCAGCGTCTCCGATAACACCCGGGCCATGTACAACTCCGCCTGGCGCGGATTCCAGTCCTGGACCCAGGCCCGGGGCGCCCTGGCCCTGCCGGCATCCCCGGCCCTCGCCGCCGCCTACCTGGCCCACCTGGCCGAGGAACGACGTCTCTCGGTGGCCACCATCCGGCTCCACAAGGCCGCCCTGGCCGCGATCCACAGGGCCGCTGGCCACGAAGACCCCACCGACAACGAGGGCGTGAGACGCATCATGCAGGGCATCGCGCGGGCCCACGGCAAAGCCCAGCGCCAGGCAAAACCCCTAACGGCCGAGGCCCTGGCCGCGGTGAAGGCGACAGCGAAGAGCCGGCGCCCCCTGAAAGATGGGAAACGGCAAGAGTCGGCGGAAAGGGCTTCCTGGCGGGGCAGGGTGGACGTGGCCCTGCTGTCGATACTCCGTGACGGGCTGCTGCGCCGGTCGGAGGCCGCGGCCCTCACTTGGGGGGACGTGGAGTTCCGGGACAACGGCTCCGCGCTGCTGCAGCTGCGCCGGTCCAAGACCGACCAGGAAGCGGAGGGAGTGGTACTCTACATCGGCACAGAGGCCAGCCAGGCCCTGCAGGCCATCAGGCCGGCCCAGGAGCTGCTGGATCCCGCCACCCCGGTCTTCGGGATGAGCACCCGCCACATCGGAAACCGGGTCAGGGCCGCGGCGAAGGCTGCCGGCCTGGGTGAAGGTTACACCGGCCATTCCGGCCGGGTGGGTATGGCCCAGGACCTGGTGAAAAGCGGCGTCGAACTGCCGGCTTTGATGACGGCCGGCCGGTGGAAGAGTTCCAAGATGCCCGCCCGCTACACCGAGCGCCAGGCGGCGGACCGGGGCGCAGTGGCCAGGTATTACCAGGAGAGCGGGGGTTAGTATAACTGGAAGCTGCAGACAACGCAGGTTCGAGTCAATCACGGTGGCCCGTCTACAACTCCCCGGCCCTGTCCAACAGGTCTTGGACACGTTCGTACGTCTCTTCCTCGTCAACCTTGGCTCCCAGCATCTTTCCCTGCGTCTGCGCTGGTTCCTTCTCCGGTAGGGTACATTCTCGCCAGGGTCTGCTCCAGAACTCGCAGAACTGTCTGCTGGCGCCGGAGACGCAGACTGGCCAGGCGCAGATGAACGTCCCTGTTTCGTCTTTGGTGAACGGGGTGCATTGGACAGACCCGTCCCGGTCGCCCTTCATCTTGACGATGTAGAAATGGTCGGGATGGTGGAGCAGCATCACCTGGTGGGTATCTAGTGTGTTGACTATCTCTTCCAGCCAGACCGGGATTTTCTTCTCGAAGTACTCAAGGTCTACTGGTTCAACCAGGGGGTTTGTGCTGTGGGCCAAAGGGTTTAGTTCTCGGTATATCTGCAGGAGTTTTTCTTTGGTCAGGACGCCCTTGGTCTTGGTCACGAAGGGCTTACCCTTTGAAGGGTCCCTGACCTCCACCGGAGTGGGGAAGAAGTTCGGGTGTACTTTCTCGATGTCCCTGAATATTTCCCTGGGGCTCCTGAGGTCCTTCAGTTCCTCCAGGGGCTTGCTTGAAGCGTCCTTGTTGGAGAGGAGTGCGGCGTAGGCAATATCTTCCAGGATTTTCCTGGTCTGGACCGCCACTGTCTTGATCCTGGTCTCGATGCCGATGGAGGTACTCTCCATAATTTCGGCGGCCCCGGTCAGGTCCTCCTTCGTCCTTTCCATGAGGTCGCAGTACTCTTTGACATCCAGGAGTTCCGCCTGCTTTATCTCCCAGTCGCAGTCCAAGCAGACGAACTTCCATCCCCACTGGTCCAATTCTTTGCCCTGGAGCTCCAGCACGTCGCTGCCGCAGTTGGGGCAGGCCGTGTATTCCTGCCCGTCGATTCCCTTGACCGGGGCTTCGCCGGGCCAGTTGACGCTTTTGGCGGCTCCCATGGACTGCGGTACTTCCCCGCAGTAGATGCACTCATGAAGTGGGGTTCCGTGGAAGAACAAGTCTCTGAATTGATCGTGGTGCCCGTGGGCATAGCAGGGGAGACTCTCTGGCGGCAGCTTGCTGGCCACGAGCCTTATGGCTTCTCCGCAGGTCTCCATCCCGGCACACTGGGCGATGGTCATCATCGACTGGAGGGTGAGCCTGAACCTGTACATGTGGGACCCGTGTTCCTCGCAGGGACGAAAGTCCGTTATCACGTCTCCGGCCTTGGGCGTTCCTTCCATGTCGTTCGCCAAGCTCCAGCAAACTCGGGCGTATTCGTCGATGTCGCCGACCTCGATAAGTTCCTCGAGGTCTATGACCTCCTCGTGGGCCGCGCCGTTCTGACTGGAAGCTTCCTGCTGGGCCCTTGCTCTTTCTTCCCTGCGGCGCTTCTTCGCTTGCTTCTGGCTCATGTCGTTTCTGAATCTGTTGCAGGTAGTGATCTATGGTGTTGCCTTGCCCGCAAGAATTGCTGGCAATCGTGGTTTGGGAAGCATACTGGAACGATGAATAGGCTGGAATCGGTTATCAGGGTGTTCCTTGGCTGGCCGGTTGCGAGTCCCGATCTCGCGGGTTCCTCTCCAGATGTGTTTCCATAAGGAACGTCCCCAAAGTAGCTGCCGCCCCTACAGCCAGCTTGGCGTGCCTTGGTTGTATACCAGTGAACCGCCCATCTCGGCCATGGCCGGTCCCATAGAGGTTACGCAGCTCCGCAATGCCCTGTGAAACTTGGTTGAGGTTGTTGAGCATTCTGCGGATTGTGTCCGAGCCCTTGGCATGGTCAGGAATGCTTTCGGGTACGAGGGAGAGCTCCTTGGCCGTAATTCGGACGAGCTGTGGGAGATCTTCGCCTTGGTATGGCACTTCCCTGTCTTGAAGTATGGTTTTGCATATTGTCTCCACCATTTCCTTGGCTGTTCCGACAGCCAAGGCCGGGTCTTCGTCGGCGGCGCGGGTGAGGCGGTCGATCTCGTCACGTAATGCTGGAAGGTCGAAGGAGGACGCAAGTGACCGTATGGTGTCGACGAGCGGCTGTTGCTTACTGGGGACCGGAAAAAAG
>CAYNJI010000150.1:0-3218 GCA_964397605.1 uncultured Dehalococcoidia bacterium
CGCTGAGCCTGTGGGGATGTTCCTTGATCCGCTGGTGGGGGTCGGCGATTCCAACCATGTCCAGAAGCTCGACGGCCCGCCTTCTCGCGGCGGCCCTGCTCATTCCCAGGTGGGTTTCCAGGGATTCCGTCAGCTGCCTTTCGATGGTCAGCACCGGATTCAGAGACGTCATGGGTTCCTGAAATATCATGCCGATGCGTCGACCTCGAATCCGCTGCATCTCCCGCTGGCTGAGGGTGAGAAGGTCGTCGCCCTGAAACAGAATACGCCCGTTGACGATGCGGCCCGGGTAGGGCACGAGGCCCAGAATGGAAAGGGCGCTGACGCTCTTGCCGCTGCCGCTTTCGCCCACAATACCGACTGTCTCCCCATTGTCCACCTGGTACGAAACGTCGTTCACAGCCTTAACGACGCCATCGCTGGTGTAGAAGTAGGTGTGGAGATTCTGGACTTCTAGAAGGGGAGACATGGGTGATTTTGGAGTCTGTACTCGACGTGGGCTTTACGGGGCCGGGCCGGAGTTCCGAATTGCCTCGAGCTCTTCCATGATGGCGTCGGCGTTGAGACCCAGCTCTATGGCCCTTTCCGCGTCCGACGTCGCATCGTCGTCTTTGCCCAGGACGGCGTAGGTGAAGGCCCGATTGGCGTAGGCGTCGGCGAACTCCGGGGCAAGCTCGATGGCCCTGTCGAAATCGGCTATGGCCTCGTCTACTTTGCCCTGACCAACAAAGGCGAAGCCACGGCTGTTGTAGACGGCGGCGTAGTCGGGGTTAAGCTCGACGGCCCTGTCGAAGTCGCGGATGGCCGGGGTGAACTTGGCCTGGGTTCCATAGACCTTGCCGCGCTCGAAATACGCCTCAGCCAGGTTGGGATCGACACGTAGGGCATACCGAAACTGGTCCAATGCCTCGTCGTATTCCCTTCTCATGACGTGGGCCTTGCCTAAACCGACGCGAGCGAGGGCGTGTTGAGAATCGACTTGGAGGGCGCTGCGGTACTCCTGTATGGCGGCGCCCGGTAGCTCTTGTTCGTAGAAGGCGTTGCCCCTCTGGAAATGCTCTTCGGCGCCGAGGAGGGGCGTTGCCTCCGTGGGAGTCGGGGTAGGGGGGGGCGGGGTTTCGCCATCGCCGCACGCAGAGAGAAGCGCCAGAGCCGCCAACGCCATGATCAGGGCTGCAATCGACGCAGCCAGTCGCGGCCTCGTCAACCGCAGGCTCGACAACAGTCGTCCAGCCTGACCATTTATGTAAAGCAAGGGCACTGCAAGCATCCCAGAGTGTTTCCGAAGTTGGCGTGAGTCACGGAGTCTATGACACTCTCCTACCGGAAGGCTGGGAGGGACTGGTCGAGGTATTCATAGGCACGTTGTAGCTGGCTGTCTCTATTCATAATAAGGTCCTCCTGGCTCAGGGAGGCAGCGACGTCCGGCTGGATACCCTGGTCGCTGATGGCCCGGCCCGAGGGAGTGTACCAGTAGGAAACGGGGAAGTAGAGGGCGCCGCCGTTGTTGAGGGTGACGTAGCTGTTGGTAGATCCTCTGCCCATCGTAGGATCGCCCATGACCACGCCGCGGCCAGAATCCTGAAGGGCCCCGGCCAGGGCCTCCGCTGCCTCCGAGGTGCCTTCGTTTACCAGCACCACCAGCTTCACTTCCTCGTCCAGTACGCCGGCGGTCCCATCCGCCAGGTGGAGCTCGGTGCGGTTTTCCTGATTGTCCATCTGGTAGGAGAAGAGACCGTCGGGCAGGAACTGGGCCGCCACGTCGCGAGCCAACTCCAGGGATCCCGTCCGGTTGCTGCGAAGATCCAGGACCATCCCCAGGGTTTCCAGTTCGTTGAAGGTCTCCAGGGCATCCAACACCTCGTCCAAGGTATGGTCGTAGAAGGCCTGTATATATAGGTAGCCGACGGAGCTGGGCAGGAGGGACATGTCCACCGAGGGGACATTGACCATGCCGCGGGTCACGCTGACCTCCCTGGGTTCCGTCTCCGTGGGGCGTTGTATAAGAAGGGTAACCCGGCTGCCCGAGGGTCCCCGAATGTTGGCGGTGGCGTCGGAAAGCTCATTGCTGCTCACCGGCGTGCCGTCTACCTCCAGGATTACGTCGTTTCTCTGGAGGCCGGCCCTCTCGGCCGGTGCGTCGCTCATCAGAGAAACTATGGTCAACGAACCGTCCTCCATGCTCATAACGGCACCGACGCCCTGGTAGCTAACCTCCCTTTCTTCTTCTTGGGAGCGCTGATAGTCCTCCGGGTTCAGGTAGGAACTCACCTGGTCGTCGTTCTCCAAAGAAGCCATCATGCTTTCGAGGGCCGCATCCGCCAGCACGGCTGGCTCCACCTCGGGCCAGGTCTGGCGGAAAAGCTGCCAAGCCCGCCAAACGTCTGCGAACTCCCTGGGCACCGATCCTGGCGGCCGTCGCCGGTATTCCGCCATGTCGGTGAGGAAGGGGTAATGAGGCTTTTCAGCCGCATCCAGCATCCCAACGATTATGTCACCTGCCACGCTCTCAGAATCCAAAGAATTGCTGTCAACGTATGAATCTTTGATGACGGCCCACGCTTCCCACACCACCTGCTCCGGGTTGGACCCGTCGGAAGCGGCCGGACGTCCCTGACAACCAGCAAGAACGACCATGACCAGAGCGGCCAAGATGGCAAGGGTGACGAGGGATTTGAGGTGAAATTGCCTGGAATTAAACATCTGCTGCGACCGTTACTGAATTCGGCCTTTCTGGGCTGAAAGCCCTTGCTATTGGCCTTAATGGCATACGTATTGTAGCATTCACTGGGTTCATTTAGAATCAGGAGTTAGAAGGATGAATAGGTTGGCAATAATGAAATCGATAGCTTTCGTACGAAAGGGCGCAATCGCGCTGAGCTTTGCCGCCGTGCTTATGCTGGCGTTAGCCCTGACTCTGGCGGCGTGCGGGCCGAGACCCACCACCGGCGAGCCAGTATCCACGCCAGCGCCGACGGCCGAACCAATGGCGGCCACAACGCCCGGGGCAACCGCAGCACCGACGGCCGGGGCAACGGCGGCGGCGTCCACAGAAGCGCCCCAGGACGACACCCCTAGGGAGAGAAAAAAAGGCGTGCTGCGTCGCCTCTTTTCGGACCCCCCCACACTGGACCCCCACCTAACCACGGACGCCACGTCGGCGACCATAATCATCGAGATCTTCGGCGGTCTAGTAACCATCAACCCAAACTTGGAGG
>CAYNJI010000151.1:0-3131 GCA_964397605.1 uncultured Dehalococcoidia bacterium
TAGCACGCCCGCCGTTACCTCTTCGATGCCCAGAGAATCCGCAACCGCCTGCGCCGTCTCCTGTCTATCTCCAGTCAGAATGATGACTTCCAACCCCCGCTGCTTCAAAAGTGTCACCACCGATGCTGCCTCCGGCTTCACGGTGTCCGACGCCGCTAGCAGACCCAATACCCTGTCTCCATGAGCCACGTACATAACCGTCTTCCCCTGTGCCGCCAACTCCGATGCCCGTGCGTTCAGCCCATGTACGTCCAGGCCATACGTGGAAATGAACTCCTCTTTGCCTAGCAGCGCCCGTTCGCCCCCCATCTCACCCTCGACCCCTAGTCCGGGATGCGCCTGGAATCCCGTCACTTCGGCGAACTCTACCCCATCCTCCCGGCCTCGGCGGACCACCGCCTCCGCCAGCGGGTGTTCCGATCCCACCTCCACCGAAGCGGCAACCGACAGCAGATCCCTTTCGGTCACTTCCAACGCCACCAGGTCCGTCACGGAAGGACGCCCTTCGGTGAGCGTGCCCGTCTTGTCCATGACCACCGTGTCCACCTTATGGGCGCGTTCCAACACTTCCGCGCTGCGAATGAGAATGCCCCCCTCCGCGCCCTTGCCTACTCCTACCATTATGGCCGTGGGCGTCGCCAAGCCCAGCGCGCACGGGCAGGCGATTATTACCACCGCCACAAAAGCTAGTAATCCGTAGACCAGCGAGGGCGAAGGCCCAAATATAAGCCAAGCCAGGAAGGACGCTCCGGCTAGAATCAGTATCGCCGGCACGAAATACGAGGCAACCACGTCCGCCAGCCTCTGTATAGGCGCTTTCGAACCCTGTGCTTCCTCCACCATGGCGATTATCCTTGAAAGCACCGTGTCCGACCCCACCCCGGTGGCCTCCACCTTCAAGAACCCCGTCTGGTTCATCGTCGCTCCGAAAACCCGCGCTCCCTCCCCCTTCTCCGCCGGTACGCTCTCACCCGTAATCATCGACTCGTCCACTGATGAATACCCCTCCACTACCACCCCGTCCACCGGCACTCGCTCGCCCGGACGAACCAGCGTCAGGTCCCCCACCTCCACGTCCTCCACCGGCACCCCAATTTCCTTACCGTTCCTTACAACCCTGGCCCTTTCGGGACGCAGGCTCATCAGCCCCCTGATGGCTGCGGAGGTTTGGCGGCGCGAGCGGGCCTCCAGATAGCGGCCCAGCAGCACCAGTGCAATGATGATGGACGCTGTGTCGAAGTACACGGCCCGGTCCGACCCTGGGATCGCCAGCGCGTCGGAACCAACGATTCGGAGCAGTACCAGAAGCCCACTGAACAGGTACGCCGTGGTGGTTCCCAGGGCTATCAGTGTGTGCATGTTGGCTCGGCCGTGTCGCACCGCTCCAAAACCGGAGCGGTAGAACCCAAGGCCCGCCCAGAACTGCACCGGTGTTGCCGCCGCCCATAGAAACAATAGATAGTAGGTGCTTTCCATAAGCCCCGGTACCCAGGGAAATCCCTCGAAACAACCTAGGAACAGCAGCGCCCCCACCGTCCCGGCGAAAATCAGCTTCCGTCGCAGCTGACGTAGCTCTTTGTCCCGTGCCTTCTCCGCTGACCCTGACAGCTGTTCGCCTTCGTGGAGACGGGCCCCGTATCCCGCTTCTTCCACAGACTGCACCAGGTTTTCCGGCGTGGCCAACCCCGGCGTCACCGACACCAGCGCCCTCTCCGTGGCCAGGTTCACCGACGCCTCCGCTACCCCCGGGACCGCCTTCAGAGCCGACTCCACGTGGCCCACACAGGCGGCGCAGGTCATCCCCTCTATGTTGAGTGATACATCCTCCGTGCCCAGTCCGTAGCCGGCTTCCTCCAGGCCCTTGGCCAACGCCGCGGTCCACCCGTCCCCCGGAGACACCTGCATCGATGCTTCCTCAGTAGCCAGATTCACCGATGCGTGTGTCACCCCTGGAACGCCCTGTAGCGCCTTCTCCACCGTGGACACGCAAGCGGCGCATGTCATACCCATAACGGGCACTACTACCCGACGCGTCGTCGTTTCGCTTATATCGGTCTGTTGCTTCAAAAGAATCCTAAACTTGGAAATTCCCTTCTCTCAAATATAGCAACCCCATCATTCACAGTCCACGCCCCGCACTTTTGGCGGGTTAGCCTCTAGACCTAAGCCCGCTCGTGCGTTATAATATAGCTCCTTGCTATTTACCGGCAAAACCCTTGACAAAGCGACATCTTATGCTATGATGTAGAGTGCTTGCTTTGTCTTATTTGAGTATAAGCCCCTTTTCTTCTGAGTTCTTCAGCGCTTCCCCAGTCCTCGTCGCGCCTCTTTTCCTGTCACCATCTCAATTCTAGGAGGAACGTATATGCCTTTGTCCTCAAGCATGAGCACCCATAGCTCCCCCCCTGAGGTCAAGCAATACTCTCGAATACCCCAAGTCTTGGACATCCCCCACCTCATCCTCATGCAGCTTCAGTCCTTCGAAAGGTTCAAGGGCGAAGGCATCGCCGAAGTCTTTCGCGATGTCAGTCCCATAAGGGACTTCACCGAGAGCAAGTTCGAGTTGGAATTCCTCGAGCATTCTTTCAAGGAGCCTAAGTATACTCCGGAAGAGTGTAAGCGGAAAGAGATAACCTACTGCGCCTCTCTCTGGATCAAGACCCGTCTCGTCATCAAGGAAACCGGGGTTATCAAGGAGCAGGAGATCTTTATGGGGGACATCCCCATAATGACGGACAATGGCACGTTCATCGTAAACGGCGCTGAACGAGTCGTCGTAAGCCAGCTGGTCCGCTCCCCCGGCGCCTACTTTGTCCTCAACAGGGACATCCCCAGCGATCGGCAACTTTGCTCCGCCAAGCTCATCCCCTACCGGGGCGCGTGGCTGGAGTTCGAAACCAGCGCCAAGAACATCGTCTCCGTGAAGGTCGACAGGAAGCGAAAGGTCTCAGTCACCATCTTCCTCCGCGCCCTTGGCATCTCTAAGGAAGAGGAGCTTCAAGCCCTCTTCGCTGATGCAGACATTGGTGAAACCCACAAGTTCGTTCAATCCACCTTGGCCAAGGATGTCTACTCCGACGAACGGGAGGGACAGTTCCGCAAAGACGAACTAACTATGAAGGCCATGTGGG
>CAYNJI010000152.1:0-3107 GCA_964397605.1 uncultured Dehalococcoidia bacterium
CAAATACTCGGTGGATCGCCAGAGTCATTTCCACCACACCCAGGTTGGACGCCAAGTGACCGCCGCGCTCAGTGATGACGGAGATGATCGTGTCCCGAGCTTCCTGAGCAACCTGTTCTACTTCCGCCCGTGACAGGAGCCTGAGGTCATCTGGACTATTGATGTTGTCCAGCATGCGGTCAGTCATCTAGCGTCTCCTCTAGCAGATGGGCAAGCGGACGGTGCTGCGGCATTAACGCACCATCTCCAGTCAATGCTACTCTACGGCATTCGTCGCCCTGCGACAAGAAGAGCGGCGTCACAGCAGTGCTTAGATACGGTTTGCCACCAGAAAACCGCACCTGTGGCCTTCGTTACCAACCCCTCAAGTCTTCAGAGTAGCCATGGTCCGGCAGTCTGAAACTGATGCCCGGCTCGTCAAAGGCAGATACGCCAAGGATTTGCGCGAAGTTGTTGAATGGACTGTCGGGGTTGGAACGTTTGGGGAAGCGCTTGTTCATTAAGCTGTAGCACCGGGACTGCCAGCGGAAGAATGCTAGGACGCCGATGCTCGGGCTTGGAGAGAAGTTCAGCTGGTCTGCCATCTCCTGCCCGCGAGACTCCGTAGATGTACTTCACCAGCCCTTGTCGCGGGGGCGGGTCCGATGTTCCCGCCATTGCCGGCGCCGAGTTCGTCAGGGCATTGGCTATGATGATGGACTCGGGCCCAGGCACTGGTGCGCACAGCCTGCCAACATTGATGTCTCGATTCGCAGTTCCGTTCGTCTTACACAGGATGTCCTGAGCTACGCCCATCAGATAGCCGGAGTAGTGGAAAACGGCTATGAAGCTGTCCCGCTCTTCGTCGTTGAAACGGACGCCCAAGCGGTCCAGGCGGTAGAGCGTCCGGCTGGCGAACGACGCGAGGGCGCACCCCAGGCGCGCGCCACTGTTAGGCACACCCTACGCATCTTCATTCCAGTCCGGCGACGCGGCACCAGCAGCTATCGCTGCTACGACCGGGCACAATTGCACAATGACAACTGCCCTACTGGAAGTCGCCCTACTTTCCGACAGGGTCGCAACTCGGTTGGGACCAAGTGCGCCCCCTCAGAGTAGCTTCAAATGTCGCAATGCCAACCATTCTTCAGTTGCCTCAAATACTTCCAGGATTCGGTATTTCTATGCACTTGGTCCCTACGTAGTCTCCCTTAATGTACAATTCCCCTAGGTGTCGTAAAGTAGACAGAGAACATGGAGAGTGCGCTTTCCCATCCGCCACGCTCTTCACTCTGACCCCCGGTACAAGGAGGGTGTATGTTGCGGTCTCGGCTCAACAGGGTGAGGAATCTGGCTGCGTTGTTGCTGGCCGCATCGGCGCTGGTTGTCGTGGCGTGTGGGGGCGAGGGCGCCCAGGGGACCCCTGGGCCGGAGGGCCCGCCCGGGCTCCCAGGCCAGGACGGAAATCAGGGTCTCCATGGCATTTCCGGGCCCGCGGGCACCAGAGGCCCCATGGGGCCCCAGGGAGAACAGGGGGAGACTGGCCCGGCCGGCTCGCCCGGCGAGCAGGGACCCGTGGGGCCGAGGGGTACCGGAGCTGGCGATAGCGGCAGAGAGATCGAGCTGGACACCGTCGGTGGCGCAATCTCGTGGCGGTACGTGGGTGAGGATACATGGCGCAGCCTGGCGGTGCTTCCGGAGCCAAGCTTCGCTGCAACTTCTGCTCCCAGCCTCAGCATGCTGGCGCCAAGCTCCAACTGGGAAGCCATTCCAGTCTTCACCGTGGGTGACCGCGTCGGCGAATATCGACCGCCGGGCGTCATGGACGGCGCGGGAGCATTCCCCTTGAACAGCAGCACCGTCCGTGTTTTCACCAACCATCAACTTGATTCCGGCCAGGGTTTGCCCTACAGCCTGGCGAATGGCCTATCCCTCACCGGATCACGCATTTCCTACTTCGACATCGACAGGGAGACGATGAGGGTCAAGGCATCCGGGATAGCCTACGAACGCATCGTCAATCGAGCGGGAGCGCCCCTTACGGTACGCAACGTGGACAACGCCGACTCTGGACCGCTACGCCTCTTCAGCTCCGCCGTTTACGTCGAGGGCGGCGACTTCGGATTCGTTGACGACATCTACTTCACTGGCGAGTCGGTTGAGGGCGGGCAGTTCTTCGCCCTCGACGTTGCCAATGGCGGACTCCACGCCGTCCCGATGATCGGCCGCGCCGCCTTTGGGAACGTGGCCTTCATCGACACGGGCACATCCACCTCCATCGGCATGGTCATCAGCGATTCACGGCCCGGCGCTCCCCTTATGTTCTACATTGGCGACAAGAACGCAAAGGGAGACCGCTCCTTCCTGGACCGAAACGGGTTGGCAGAGGGAACACTTTATGTCTGGAAAACCGCCAACGGGCACACTACGCCGGAGGAGTTTGGGGACACCGGCGAATTTCGCCAGGGTTCCTTCGTGGAAGTCGACATCTTTGACGCTGCAAAGGCCAAAACGGCCGGCTATGACGACCAGGGATATGTGACCCAGGAGATGCAGGACGCCTTGGCGTTTGGCAGCCAGGCGCTTGGCGTTGAAGGAGCGGGCGCCTTTCACTTCTCCCACCCGGAGGACGTGGCCACAAACCCCAGCAACTCGCGGCAGGTCACTTTGGCTTCCACGGGAGCTGGATCACTTTACCGAAGCGACGACTGGGGAACGCTGTACGTGATGGATGTCGCGGCCAACACCCTGACCGCCAACGCCCGCATCATTTACTCCGGGGACGACGGCGGCAACGGTCAGTTCCCCGGAGGCGGCGACTTTGGTCTCCGCAGCCCGGCCAACGTAGCCTGGGCCGGCGACGGCTTCATCTACGTTCAGGAAGACAGGGCGACTGACAATGCAGTCTTCGGGCGCACAAGCGGCCGCGAGGCCTCCGTCTGGCAGGCGAACCCTCGGACCGGCCAGCTCGTACGCATCGCGGAAGTCAACCGCAACGCCGAACTCACGGGCACGGTTGACACTGCCCCCAACGACTTGGGCAACTGGGAGACCAGCGGCGTCTTGGACGTGACCTCCCTTTTCAACAGCAGGTCGACCATCCTGCTCATCAACGTGCAGGCCCCCAG
>CAYNJI010000153.1:0-2653 GCA_964397605.1 uncultured Dehalococcoidia bacterium
CGCCGAGGTGGATGACAACGACCTGTGGCAGAAGTTGACCATCGGCGTCTGTTGCGTGAGTAACCGGGCTCCTCACGCCGACGAGACCCTGCAATCCGTAGTGGACTTCATCGTCCGTCAGAGGGCTGAGGTAGAGGTGATGGACTACGATGTTGAGGTTATTTCTTCCCTCTAACCCTCCGTTATTCCCGCGTAGAGCCTGCCCCCGTGAAGACGGGGCGAGAATCCACAGCCCCATGCTCTGCCGAATCTGGATAACCGAAAGCCCCTCGTCCTCTAGTCGCGCTGCTTGACCGCTTGAGAGGGCCGCTCCTATAATCCCAGGCGGTTGAGGTTTCTTGCTTTTGGCGTTGCTGCGGTGACCGCAAGGACCAACAGCGCAGAGTTCAGACTACCGATAGCGAGGGTGAAGTGACCAAGATAGGTTTGATTGGCTGCGGGGCCATCGGCACGGAGATAGCCACCGAGGTTTCCGGAGGGCGCGTGGGGAACGCCGAGATAGCCGCCCTCTTTGACATGGACGCCGCCATTGCCAATGAGCTGGCCCAGCAGCTGGGTGGTGCGATTCCCACCTTCACCGACATGGATGAATTTCTGGCGGCCCCAGGGCTGGAGATGGTGGTTGAGTGCGCTTCTCCCAGCGCCGTCAAAGCCCACGGCGAGAAAGTTCTCGCCG
The DNA here is from genome assembly GCA_964397605.1 of uncultured Dehalococcoidia bacterium. Classification (GTDB taxonomy): domain Bacteria; phylum Chloroflexota; class Dehalococcoidia; order Lucifugimonadales; genus JAPULR01. The sequence continues at coordinate 677 of CAYNJI010000153.1, forward strand.
CTGGCAAGGACCTGATGGTCGTCAGTTCCGGCGCCCTCACGGATACGGCCCTCTTCCAGAGGCTTGCCGACCTCGCCGTGCAGCGGGGCCTTCGCTTCATCATCCCCACCGGCGCCCTGGGGGGCATCGACGCCATTCGCGCTACGCGGGGCCTTCTGGAAGAAGTAGTCCTGACAACAACCAAGCCTCCGCGAGGTCTCATGGGCGCTCCCGGCTTCAAGGAGTGGGAGTCCAAAGAGATAACGGAAGCGCAGGTGATATTCGATGGTTCGGCCCTGGAGGCCATCAAGCTCTTCCCCGCCAACGTCAACGTCGGGGCCACTCTGAGCCTGGCAGGCCTGGGGCCGGAGAAGACCCGCGTGAAGGTGGTGGCGGACCCGGATTCGCCCGGCAACGTGCACCAGATCTACGCCCGCGGCAGCTTCGGCGTCATGCGGTTCACCCTGGAGAACCGCCCCCACGACCGGAACCCCCGCACCAGCTACCTGGCCATCTTGTCGGTGTTGGAAACCCTTCGAGAGGCCTGCACCGCCGGCCCGCGTATCGGCACCTAGCCCGTTTCCCAGAGCCGTGGAAGCGGCTCTTTGGGTTTCGGCTTCTTCGCAAACAGGATCAGAAACGCCCCCACGAAAGTGAACCCGGCGAAGAATGTGAAGGGTATGAAATAAGACCCCGTCGCGTCGAACATGATCCCCGCAAACAGCGGCGCGCCTATCATCAGTAAGTTCGACGGCAGTTGTGACATCCCCATAATCGTCGCGAAGGACTTTCGCCCGAAGTATTCCCCCCGAATAGAGAAGAGCAGCGGCATCCGTCCGCCGAACGCGATGCCGAACAGTACGGCAAATAGGAACGCTCCTGCAATGGTGTTCGTTTGTGCAATGACCAGCAACGCGACGGCCTGCAGCGTGAGGAACAGGAAGATGAGCGGCGGCTTGGGCAGTTTGTCGCCCAGGTAGCCCGAGAGGAACTGGAAGGGCAGCGCCACGACAGTATAGGTTGCCACCACCACGCCCGCCATGCTCAGGGACAAGCCGATGTCCGTCAGCTTGGGCACCAGGTGGATGGATAGGGTTACGATGGGCACCGCCGAGGCGATGTGGGCGAAGGCGATGAACCAGAAGGCGCGGGTCTGCAGCGCCTCCTTCACGGTGAAAGCCGGCTCTGGGTCCGACGGGCCACTGGGCTTGGACGGGTCTTCGGACTCCTGCGGCGCGGTCTCGCCGTCGGGGACCAGCCCGTACTCTTCCGGATAGTTCTTGACCAGCCGTCCGGCGGGAATGGCGATAACCAGCAGGACAACGCCGATCCCAAGTGCCACCTTTTCGAAGCCGTAGCCCTCGATTCCGAGCGCCAGCAGAGGCACCAGCAGCCCCGCGATGTGGGTGCCGGACATGCCAATGGACAGGGCCAGAGCCCGGTGCTTGATGAACCAGTTGGTGACGGCGGCAATCATGGCCAGCCATCCCCCAAGCCCCGCGCCCAGGCTGATGACAATAAAGGCAATGTAGAACTGCCAGGCGTGCTCTACGAAGGAGAAGAGGACGAACCCGATTCCCATGACTATGAATCCCGCCATGACCATGAGGCGGGGGCCGAATTTGTCGATGAGCAGCCCTTCGATGGGTCCGAGGGCGGCGCCCTGGACGCGGGTTAGGGCGAAGGCCCCGGAAAGGACCGTGCGGCTCCAACCGAATTGCCGCTCCAGCGCCACGACGAAAGTCCCCACCCCCTGGAAGGATACCAGGGAGGATAGGGTGAGCATGAAGAGGCTGAGGCCCACCAGCTTCCAGCCGTAAAAGGAGCCGCTGAAGCGGCGGTATATGTTCAGAAATGGAGAGATGAGCATGGCCGGGCCATTGTCTCATACTAGCAGGAAGGTGTCAGAACTTCCCAGTGGACAAAAGCAGCCTTTCCCCCCTCTTCAACCCCCTTCCCTCTTGATGGGGGAAGGCTAGAGCCTGCCCTGAGCTTGTC
>CAYNJI010000153.1:2663-3081 GCA_964397605.1 uncultured Dehalococcoidia bacterium
AATCTACACCGTAGGGGCGGTTCGCGAACCGCCCGGTTGCCGGAACCGTCGCCCGCCCTCTCCCCCACCTGTCATTCCGAGCGGAGTCGAGGAATCTCGTTGCCTTCGCGTTCCCTCCCGTTATTCCCGCGACGGCGGGAATCCATCTACCGGTCGCACCGTAGGGGCTGGTTTCAAACCAGCCCCTCTTGCGGATGTCCTAAGCTACCCGCCCTATCCCTCCGTCAGGGGTGCGATTGTGAAGATCACGTGGAAGGGCCTGCAGTATATGATGACGCTGCCCACCGCCGCCGCGTCCTGGTCCGATGGGATTGGGTAGTTCTGGTTGCCCTGGTTGCCCTTCAGCGGTCCCAAACTGAAGTATCCCGGCGACATCACGTCGTCGCGGTCTTTGGGGTCGGTATGCGGGGAAAGGAAC
>CAYNJI010000154.1:0-3036 GCA_964397605.1 uncultured Dehalococcoidia bacterium
AGTTGAGACCCAAACGCCCCTCGGTTAGAATGAGCCCACTCCACCCAGGAGGTTGAGCCATGTCCAACAAACCCGTAGTCCGCGTCATCGGCACCGGCGGGACCATCGCCACCGTTACCGATAACCGCATGGACTTCACCAACTACCCGGAGACGGGACGACGCATCCCCGTCGAGGAATCCCTGGCGCGAATACCGGAAGCGGGCTTTATTGCCGACGTGCGCTGCGAAGACTTGATGAGCGAGGCCAGCAGCAACATCGGCCCCGAAAACTGGCCCCTCATCGCCCGCCGCATCAACCGGGTCTTCCGGGAGGAGCCGGACGTTGACGGGATAGTGCTCACCCACGGCACAGGCACCATGGAGGAAACGTCCTACTTCCTTCATCTAACCGTCAAGTCCTCCAAGCCCGTGGTCATGACCGGCGCCATGCGCCCCGCCTCCGCCGTGGGTACCGACGCCGACCTGAACCTCTATAACGCCATCCGCGCCGCCGCCAACCCCAACGCCGCCGGTCGTGGCGTTCTCGTAGTGATGAACAACCAGATCCACAACGGGCGGGACGTTACGAAGACAGACCCCCTCCACGTGGAGACCTTCAAGGACTCTGATACCGGACTCCTGGGCTACTGCGACCCCGACGGGCAGGTGGCCTTCTACCGCTCCGTGGAGCGAAAGCACACGGTAAACACCCCCTTCGACGTGGAGAAGATGTCCGCCCTGCCCCGGGTGGACATCGTACCCACCTACGCCGGCGCCGACGAGATGTTGGTAGAAGCGGTGCGAAGACACGGCTCCCCGGGCCTGATTCTGGCCGGCTTGGGCGGCGGAAGCGCCGCATCCCCGGCCCCGCGAGCCGCCATGGAGGCCATGAAGGACGGCATGACGGTTGTGCTGGCTTCCCGAACCGCCAACGGGCGGGTGGTAATGACTGCCGGCAAGGAGCGGGACGGTTTCGTCGTGGCGGACAATCTGCTCCCCCACAAGGCGCGCATTCTGCTGATGCTGGCCCTAACCGTCACCCAAGACCGCGGGGCCATCCAGCAGATGTTCTACGAATTCTAGGGAAGGCTGGCCTGCCTCCAATATAGGGACAAATTATTCGCTGGCGCTCAAAATGAAAGGGAAGCGCGCAATGACATCTAAGCTGGATGTTGCACGCTGTGGAGCAGCCTTCTGCCCTAGCAACATTACGAAAGGTACGTACGCTAGGAACTAGGCCGCTTGCGACTGAGCCTCTCCTTTAGTTCACTGATCTCTTGCCTAAGTAGCGACACCTCCTCCTGCAAGCGCTCTTCCCTTTCACGGCGCTCCGTCTCCGCCTTGTGTCGCTCCTTCTGTCGCTGTATCGCGTCTTTCAATATCTCAGATAACAAGCCGATCACCCACTTCGCATTCAGAAAAATAGTCTTGCCAAATATCAGAACATCTAGAAAGACCCCTGTCCCGACCGCGACAAAAATAAAACTCCTCGAAGCAGAATCCGCTATCGCCATCACGGTTTCCCACAGAGTATCGGAATCTCTTATCCACGTCTCGTGCCATATAATCAATCCCGTCATCAGGCTGACTATGATCGAAAATAGGACTAAGAATTGTCTTCGCCACTGTCTTGAAACAGTCTATAGCGGAACCCGCTCATCGTGATTTGTTCGGCGCGCGTTAGCCAGGCGTAAGAGCCCTTCGACCATATACGCTACGGTCTTGCATCTATGTTGTAGCCGCCATGACGCTTCTGCCCCTTTGGAATATCAACATAGTATCATCGGTGCAAGGCAGGCCTCAAGCACTACCAATCATAGCTTGGAGGGAGTGCGTCAACCTCCATTAGTACACTCTTCCAGAAGCACTTTTCCCCTTATGTCGCTCCCAGTTTTATGTTATCCCGCAGCGCCTCTGGATTATTATGAAAGCACCTGTGAACATTCACTGAGAAGGGCCGCGGTCCGCAGCTTCTCGCTACCCGCCGCGGCCTCGGGGTGCGCGCTATGCTTCGAACGGGCTTCATATTCCTTGCCCTTTTGGGCATCTGCCTTCTGGCCGCCTGCGGTCCCAAGGACAAACGCGTCGTCTTCGTTTCCGAACGGGGCGGCGACCAGATGGTCTACACCATGAGTTCCGACGGCTCGGAAGTTTCCAGCGTCCCCTCAGGCGGGGACGAGAGCATCGCTCCTAGCTGGTCGCCCACCAGAAATCACGTGGCTCTCCTCTCCGTGGATGATGACTCATCCCGGCTTCACATCCTCGCCCAGGATGGCGACGACTGGGAATCCTGCACCGTCGATGAAGACCAGGTCCTGCAATACAGTTGGGACCCCAATGGGGAGCGCGTAGCTTTCCTGGTGGGGACCTCAGAGGATGCGGACGTCTTCATTACCGACGTGAAGTGCTCTACCGTCGAGCCTCTCACCTACGACGGCGGAGCCATGACCTTGGGCAACTGGTCTGAAGACAGCGACTGGGTGGCCTATTCCATCTTGAGCGAGGACGACCAGGGGATATTTCTCCGCAATCCCAGCGGCGTGGACAGAAAGCGAATCAGCGACAAGGCCGCCACTCAGCTGGCCTATGCGCCCCGGGGTGGCGGCTTTGCCTTCATGACCCAAGACGACGAGGAAACCCGCATCTGGGCAACCGAAAACGCCGACCAGCCCCCTGTCAGTATCACCAACCAGGCGGTCTCCGGCTCCACCTTTGCCTGGTCTCCCGACGGCTCCCGAATTGTCTTCGTCTCCGACAGGGACGGCGACCCGGAGATATATACCATGAAGGCCAACGGCTCCGACCAGATGCAGCTTACTCGCAACGGGACTGCCGACAAGTTGCCCTCTTGGTCTTCCAACGGCAAGCGCATAATCTTTGTTTCGGACCTTCATGGTAATGCGGAGATCTTCACTATGGACGACGACGGTTCCAATCAGCAGCGTCTCACCAACAACGAATACAACGACACGCAACCCCGGTGGTAGCCCACGGGCCGGCTGTCTGCCCATCCCTGCACGTTCGCCCACCCTGTGGCATAATTTAACCCGTGGGC
>CAYNJI010000155.1:0-1883 GCA_964397605.1 uncultured Dehalococcoidia bacterium
TAGGCTAGCCTGATAACGACATGCGTCCTGCTAAATACTTCTGAGACAAACTCTTCAGGGCGTCTCTGCCGACCGTGGTCCAGAAGGACATGGACAGCCCCATGCGGGAATCTCCGAGGCTGACGGATATTCATTTGGTCTCGCCGGCGGACCTGGGAGACGAGCGCAGACTCTATGAGATGGGTATTCCCGTCGACACTATCGCATGTCCGTGGGACGTGGACATCATGCAGAAGATCCCTCTCGGGGAGAGCCGTGATACCGTCAAGGCGTCCTACATTACCAAGGTGTATACGGTAATATTGAACGACAGGCATCAGATCCTGGAGCGAGACGAATTCGCTTCCGAATGGGTGAAGAGGGCGATAGAGAGTGGAAATGCTACTCCTGAAGCTGTGAGATCAACCGTTAGAGGAAGGTGGGGTAATCAGGTGGTGTTTTCCACTCTGAACCGGAATGCGGACGCCAGAGCCCGCCATAATGAGTATGCGGTGGTGTCGCCGCAGAGTCTTTCCAAAAAAGAAGTTCAGCAGTTCCGCCAGCACGCGGGTATCCTTGATTCGGACGTGATGTTTCCTGACCCCAAGAAACCCAAGACAGACTATGGGCCGCCGCCTGGGACGGATCTCGAGAAGTTTGCGACTGGGTCAGGGATGCGGGAGTCCACTGCGGACTCGCCTCCTCCGTGAGGTACTTTGACGAATCTCAGAACGAGATACTGGCGGATTGTACTGCCGCTACTTCTAGTCCTACCCTGAGGTTCAACGAAGGACGGTTGAGAAAGGAATTTTTCAGTCCGCCGTACGGGACAAAGGAGCAATATGAACTCGTCATACATGAGTTTGGCCACGCGCTGGATCAGAGCGGAGCCACGGACCATGGCTTAGCATGGGCTGAGGCTGCGATCAGTGCTGGAGCGCTGATTCTCCGGGAATCTGGTGTGGAGGGGGATATGCTTGGAACGTAGAGGAGATCGTCTAGCTTATCCGTTGGAGACTCAACGTTTCTGCGTTTGCGGGGTAATCTCGTGCGCTCCCCTGCGGCGGCTATTGCGCGGGGTGTTGAATGATCCTGACCCTGATTTCCACCGCCAGCTCCCTGACTTCCTGGGGTATGTTCGCCGCGATGACGACCGCCGCTGTGGGGATGGAGGTCGCCAGGCTCAGCCATTCGGCTCGCTCCCAGGCCCGCTGGACGGAGTCCCCGTCCGCCTTTATGGAGATCTCGGCCAGCCCGTAGGTCTGCAGTCCGCTCGCCCGTTCCACGCCTTTGACTATCAGGTCCGCCATCACGACGGATTTTGCCTGCTCTTCCGTCAGGGTGGAGTTTTCCTCCGCCCACTCGACTTTGTACTGCACCAGTATGCCGGCGGCATTGTCGTCGATGGCACGGCCCGTGCCCTTGGGACCCGGGCCTTCCGGATCCCGTTGCCCTGCCGCAGTATCGTCCGGGCGTTGGTCGTGACTTCGGCCCTGTAGAAGTGGTCGTCGTTGCGGTTGGCCATTTGTTCCGTTTGAATTTTCATCGTTTTGCTCCCAGCGTGGTCTTGCAGTTTTCCATGTTCTACCCCAAATCCACCAGCTAAGTAATCTTGAGGGGGAATTGAGAGGTGAAAAGAGGCTCCGGGGGCATTGGATGGTAGTCAGAGGTTCGCCAGGGAGGCGGACGGCGTTCTCTGGATGGTCTTGGGGTAGTTCTAGCAGGTTTGCGGGGCAGTTCAGGTTGGCGTAGGGCGCAGGGACTTGCTGAAACCGGGTTGGGCCGCTTTCGCGGGTAGGCCGGCAGCGATGGTTGGAGATGGTGGATCTGGGTTCGACAGGATTCCATTGACAAGTTGGCAAAATGACTGTTAGCTTAGTCGGAATTACGTCCCAAGGCGTCGG
>CAYNJI010000155.1:1893-3015 GCA_964397605.1 uncultured Dehalococcoidia bacterium
ACGACGTCATTGGAAACGGCGGATACCGCGTCGAGGTTTAAGTATGAATTCTCGCTGGATGAAGTTTCCCAAATGGCTCCAACTGGTGACACTATTGGCGGCACTTTCCGCGATCGGTGTCGCGTGTGGCGCCGAGCCCACCGCTGTGCCGGAACCGACACAGGCTATGGTGGCGCCCACTCCGGTACCAATCGACCTGTCCGCTATTACATCGGAAATGCAGAAGTCCATAGCCGATGCAATTGCAGGGATCGAAACCCCCGAAACTATGTCTGAAGGCGAAATACAGCAGATCGTCCAGGGCGCGGTAGGCCAAGCGGCGGCTAATGCGCCGACGCCCCTTTCCGAAGCTGAAATTGCGGCACTAGTTGGGGCCGCGGTGGCCCAGGCAGCGGAAAGCGCACCCGAGGCGCCGGAACCGCTTTCCGAGTCTGAAATTGCAGCAATCGTCATGGCGGCAATCCCAACTCCAGTTCCGACGCCCACAGCGGTCGCCATGGTCCCCACGGCCCCCCCTGAGGCAATGCCGGTGTCGAACCGCGTGATCTTCGTTGCCTTTGCAGAGCGTGAAGGCAACGACCCTACCACGATAGCCGCCGATGCCTTTTGGGGTCAGTTGACGCCCATGTATGAGGGCCTGATTGAGTATGATCAATACGGCCAATGGGTACCCATGCTCGCCAAAAGCTGGGAGGTCAACGAAGACTTTACGGCTTGGACCTTCAATCTGCGGGAAGGCGTCCGATTCCACTTTGGACAGGGTGAGTTCACCGCCAAAGACGTAGTGCATACCATTGGGCGCGTCGGCCGGGAGGGATCGCTCGCAGGCGATGCCGCGTTCTATGGGGGGATCGAAGTCGACGTGGAGGACGACTACAACATCACGATGAACCTGCCTTCAAGCAGGTCGTCACCCCGGACGTTTAGCAACGCGTCGCCGACCTTCATTTTGAGCAAGGACCATTTCGATGCCACAGGCCAGGAAGGGCTGGAGCTGAGTCCGGTGGCCACCGGCCCTTATCAGTTCGCGGAGAGAAAGGAGGGTGAATACATCCTGTGGGACCGGGTGCCCTATGAGCACTACCGGAACAATCCCGACTTCGCGGAGCTACAGCTATTGAA
>CAYNJI010000156.1:0-3013 GCA_964397605.1 uncultured Dehalococcoidia bacterium
GACGTGGTCCTGTCTTCCTTGGCCTCCGCGGAGGCCACCCTATTCCAGGATGAGAAGGAGATGGGGGTCGTGCTGGCAGACATGGGCGCCGGCACCACGGACCTGGCCATCTTCAAAGACGGTAGCCTCTGGTTCGACACCTCCATTCCGGTTGGTGGCAATCAGTTGACCCGGGACCTGTCCGTGGCCCTGGGAATGCCGTACTACTTTGCAGAGGACCTCAAGGACAAGTGGGGACACGCCGCCCCGGACATGGAACAAGCCGGCGAGGAAGTGCTGCTTCCCAGCTTCCAGGGTCAATCCCGCAGGCTGATCCGAAGGGGCACCTTGTGCAAACCTCTGATAGATCGTTTACAAGAGACTCTGGGTCTTATCATGCTTAGGGCCCAGCAAGCAGGTTTGCGTCGGCTTCCGCCGGGGGGCGTAGTCCTCACTGGTGGAACCGCAAGGATTCCCGGCCTTCAGCAGATGGCCACCGAGATTCTGGCTTGCCCCGTTCGGGTTGCCGCTCCCTTAGGTATCCGCGGCTTCAGTCCGGAGCACAACCAGCACGCCTTCTCCACCGTTATAGGGCTGCTGCTCTGGGGCATCAAGAACCAGAACCGCCCGCGAGTCTTCAGCAAGAGCCGGGCTGAATACGGATCCAGCAAAGGGTCCAAGGCCTTCTTCCAGCGCATCAAGAAGGCTGTCAAAGTCAAGTAATCAAAGCCAACGGGAAACCAAAATAATATCAGAGGAGCAGTCATGGAATACCAAGCAGACCACAATGTGGAGGGCCATAGCCCGGTCTTTTCACTACCGGAAGGCAAGCCTTACGGCAACCCTGTCATTCGAATCATCGGAGTTGGCGGCGGTGGGAGTAACGCCGTTAACCGCATGTTCAGCGACCGGGTGTCAGGCGTGGAATACTTCGCAATCAACACGGACGCCCAGCATCTAGCCCTTTTGGACGTGCCCAACAAGCTGGCCATCGGCCAGTCCCTCACCCGCGGCCTCGGCGCCGGCGGAAACCCTGACATTGGCAGGCAGGCCGCCGAGGAGAGCCGGGATAAGCTCGAACATCTAACCCACGGCGCAGACATGGTCTTCCTGGCCTGCGGCATGGGTGGCGGCACCGGCACCGGAGCCCTCCCCGTAGTCGCCCAGATTGCCAAGGAATCCGGCGCACTAACCGTCGCTGTAGTCAGTCGTCCCTTCTCCTTTGAGGTTCGGACCCGGCGCAAGAACGCCGATGAAGGCCTCCTGAGACTCCAGGACCACGTCGACACCGTCATCACTATCCCCAATGACAAGCTCTTGGACATGGAGCGTCAGCGGGAAAACCAGACCGTTTCTTGGGACGACGCCCTCCGCCTGGCGGACTCCGTCCTCCAGCATGGCATCCAGGCCATCGCTGAAGTGGTCATGGTGACCGGCGAGATCAACGTGGACTTCGCCGACGTGCGGGCAATCATGCTCAACGCCGGTCCCGCTTGGCTGGCCATCGGCCACGGCACTGGCGAGAACCGGGCCCTGGACGCCGCTCGCATGGCTACCAAGAGTCCGTTGCTCGACATCGCCATTGAGGGCGCCAAGAGGATCCTCTTCGTCATGACCGGCGGGCCTTCCCTCTCCCTCCGCGAGATCCAGCAGGCCTCCAGTGTCATTGAAGAATTGGCCGACAGCGAAGCCAACGTCATCTTCGGCACCGTCAAGGACCCCAAGCTAACCGATGAAGTCAAGATAACCCTGGTGGCCGCTTCCTTCCCAATGCCCGAGGAGAACATGGTCCAGCGTCAAGAGGAGTTGAGGAACCTTCTCCGCCAGAGCGTCAGCCAGACCGGCGACGACCTCGACGTTCCCAGCTTCTTGCGCAAGGAGACAGTCTCCCGCAACCGAGGTTTCTTTGGGTAGGCAACGCCACTAGCTCCTTGCTTACCGAGTAATGTTCCTAGGGTCTAAGGACTACTAGCCATTTGTAGCGGAAACCCACGACACCTGGGAATCCACTGAGGCCCCGACGCAAGCGTCGGGGCCTCTCAATTTTTCCCAAAACCCCTACCGCCATACACGCTGGCCGCGCGCCTTCACCGCGTGGCTGGGTGCATCCTCTGATTGTAGCCAACCCCCGCAAACTCGCAGGACACAACGCTTACACGTTGCGGATATCTACTTTATATTGTATCCTCACGCCGCCGCTATACTCCATATAGATATTATATCTGCACCGTGCAGCGTCAAATTCGTTGCGTGTGAAGCGGTTGCTGTAATCGGGGGATGCGGTCGCGGCATTCAACCTCAATCAGGAGCGTTAGAGCGGACTCGCACAGTGCAATGTCCATACTGCAACGGCGCCTATTCCAAAGTCACGGATTCCCGCTCTACGGAGGACAGTATCCGTCGGCGGCGGGAGTGCGCCGGCTGCGGCCATCGCTTCACCACCTACGAACGCGTCGAGACCATCCCTCTACAGGTAATAAAGCGCGATGGGCAAAAACAGGAATTTCAGAGGAGCAAGCTCCTCTCCAGCATCGCCATCGCATGTGCCAAGAGGCCAATCCCCTCCCGCAGCATCGACCGCATAGTGCAGGACGTGGAAAGACAGCTTCATTCCCTGGGGCGCTCGGAGGTTCCTACCGTTGTCATCGGGGAGATGGTCATGGAGTATCTTCGCGGGCTGGACTGGGTCGCCTACGTGCGCTGGGCAAGCGTGTACAGGGACTTCCAAGACTTGGAGAGCTTCGAGCAGGTTGTGGAAGACCTCAGGAAGCGAGAGGGTCAACCCCAGGACTCTATCCAGCTCACCCTGATGGACCAGGGACCCGCCAAGCTGAGGCGAGCCAGGACGAAAACTCGCCGACGCTCCAACGGGACAACATAGCAATTCTAAACAGGGGCAGTTATTTGAAAACAGGCAGCAACAAACAGGCAGCCGCCATCGACGCGCTTATCCCACTGGTGATTCCCGAGAAGGGCATTACCCGCAGCCAACTGGCCAAGGTGCTCAAGATAAGCTATGCCCAGGCCACCCGCC
>CAYNJI010000157.1:0-3011 GCA_964397605.1 uncultured Dehalococcoidia bacterium
ACCAGAGGCCGATGGAGGCGATGGCGGCCCGGGCGGCCAGGTCTTCGTAGGCGGTCCGGGGCCACAGTCCGCTCTGGGAGCAGCCAATCACCGTTGCGTGGCTCTACTCGCCTTCAATGAAGTATGGCGGGTGGATGCGAACCAGGGACTTCACATTTGGAGCAGGCATATTAGACAATGATCCGGGGCCCGGCGAAGAAATTCGCGGAGTCCTACAGCGTTGGACGGACGCATTCCGCAGTGATTCCTTCACCAATAACGCTTCGAGTAAGGGTGTCAACGCTTGGTCCGTTAGCTATGATGCCGCTGTATCCAACATTGACCTTCTGACGAGTCGTTTGGCTGGAGTACTGGCCGAATTGAAGGCACTCTGAGGGCACTTAGGAAATGTTGGAGGCCAATCTAGGCGGGTACGCGGAATGGCGAAAATACCGCCCCTATGGCAGATGGAGAAGGGGGTAGCGGATGGTGGTTACAGAGGAGGGAGCAGCAGGTGGGGGGTTAGCTGCCTTTGGCGCCGGTGATGTCTCGTCGGAGGAAGAGCCAGAAGGCGGCGGTGGTGAATACGACGATGTAGGCGAGGATGACCAAGAAGCCCTGAAGGGTGTCGGGGTTTCTGCCGGCGCCCAAGGTCTCCGCCGCTTGGGTGTTGCCCGCGAACATCCACTCGATGACGTTTCGGTTGAGGAGACCTTCGTTGATTTTCTGAAAGGAGTCGTTGATGGCCAGAATGGGGGGAAGAACTATCCATTCCACTATCAGGTAGCCGAGGGAAAGGCCGATGCCGGCGGCGCTGGACTGGGTGAGAATGGTTAGGAAGGTTGCTATTGCGACGAAGGGGATGATGGCGTAGATGGTCTTGCCGAGGAAGACGAAGGCGTCGCGCCATCCGTCGGAGAAGACGATACTTCCGTGTTCGGCGGGCGGGATGAGTTGGGCCAGTAGGCTGGTGAGGGCGGTGACGAGGACTATGACCAGAATGGCCCCGACGCCGATGAAGACCATGGCAAGCATTTTCGAGGCCAGGAACTGGGCGCGGCCCGGCCCGCTGGCAATGGAGGCTCGCAGAGTGCCCCATCCGTATTCGGACCCCATGGCCGAGGCGGTGAGTATGAGCAGCAGGATTATGCCGAAGGCGCCGGTTTCGAAACTGAAGAGCATGAAGAGGGATAGAAGTGCGCTAGTAGGGAGGGTGAAGAAGGCTCGGCTTTCGTCCTCTGTCGCGTAGCCTTCGCAGGCTGGCATCCAATCTTGAAGTCCTGTGTAGAACGCGTCCGTATCTTGGGGAGACAGGCCGGAGGCTTTCTGCTCTACTACGTCGCCTTGCAGGAGTTCAGCGCAGGTGACTTCGATGACGCCTTGGTTGCTGGCGTATTCGTAGGAGGGGATGAGGGAGCCGATGGAGCCGCCGGTGAGGTGGAATGCGGCGTAGAAACCCCAGAGGAGGGCTTGGGCGATGAGGATGGCGACGGCGAGAAGAACCCAGGGGAGCCAGCGCCTGCGAATTTTGAACCATTCCCAGCGGACGAGGCCAAGAACGTGGGCTATCATCAGGCCTGTTCTTTGTCGCCTGTGACCTGCAGGAAGTAGTCTTCGAGGGAAATCTGGATGGGAGCGGTCTCGATCACGTAGACTTCTTGGCGGCTGAGGGCTGCGGTAAGCTCCGCCGTACGCTCTATCGGTGCGCTGACGATGAGGGCGTCTTCATCGGAGGTGATTTCTTCGACCCAATCGAGGGCTGCGAGGACGCTGCGGGCCCTTGAGTTGTCGGTGGTCTTCATGCGGATCTGCTCGCGGCCGACGGAGTGGAGGAGTTCGGCGACGGTGCCTTGGGCGATGAGCTTGCCCTTGGAGAGGATGGTCACGCTGTCGCAGACCTGTTCGACTTCGTGGAGTAGGTGGCTGGAGAGGAGGACGGTGCGGCGTCCGTCGCCGAGGCTGCGGATGATCTCCCGGACTTCGATCATGCCCTCCGGGTCGAGGCCGTTTGTGGGTTCGTCAAGGAAGACCAGGTCAGGGTCGCCGAGGAGGGAGTAGGCGAGGCCGAGTCGCTGCTTCATGCCCATGGAGTAGGTGTGGAAGCGGGAGTTGGCGCGGTCTGCGAGACCCACCTGGTCCAGGAGGCCGTCCAGTTCGTCAGGGGAGCCGCGCTGGGAGATGCCCTGGAAGTAGGCGAGGTTCTGGTGTCCGGAGAGGTAGGGGTAGAAGGAGGGAGTTTCGATGACGGCGCCGATGCGTCTAAGGGAGGCTTCCAGGTTGCCAGATTCACCAAAGAGGGAGAATGTGCCGGTGGTGGGTTTGAGGAGGCCGAGGAGCAGGCCCATGGTGGTGGTCTTGCCGGAGCCGTTGGGACCGAGGATCCCGTAAACGCGGCCGCGTCGGACCTGTATGGAGAGTCCGTCGACGGCTAGGATATTGCCGTAACGCTTGGTGAGGCCGTCGGTTTGGATGACGTATTCGGTCATGCGGGGGTAATGATCAATGTTTTTGGGGAGGCCGACTTCATTCCAAGAGCCGCAGTGCGGCAAAGAGAGCGCCCGAAATGGCAATGAAGAGGGCACCGAGTCTAAGAGTGATGCGGTTCTCCATTCGGGCAATTTGGGCATCCATCTCCGCGAATCGAGAGTTTACCTCGCCGCGGAATTCGGCCAGACGGGCTTCCATGTGGGCGACGTCAACCTTTACTTCCGCAACGGCTGTCTTAGTATCGGCAACGTCGGCTTTGGTGGCTACGTGTTCGTAGCCGCCTTCCAGCCGGCTGACCCTTTCTTGGAGTTGCTCTGTTGCCACGGGACTCCTGAAGAGGTGGATTTGCCTTCTTACTATACAGGAAAGCGGACAGGGATTCTATAACTGAATGGGTGATAGGGTGAGTGGTGGATTCCCGCCCCCCGTCTTCACGGGGGCTGGCTCTCCGCGGGGGATGGGTTCCAGCCTTCGCGGGAACAACGGAAGGGGGCGTGGGAATAACGGGGCTGTTTGGGTTAGGGGTGGTTTTGGGGGTTGGCTCA
>CAYNJI010000158.1:0-3000 GCA_964397605.1 uncultured Dehalococcoidia bacterium
ATCCCTCCCCTCGCGTCCACAGTGTCCTTTTCGATTCGTACAATAGCCGTTACGTCAAGAACCATTCTCGACACCGGTGTAGCCTCGTTGTGGTGGACGACACCGATAACCGTTAGCGCATGACTTTCGGAGGCGCCCGCTTGTTAGCCTTCCTCTGCTTCAACCTGGTCACGCAACTCCTGCAACGTTTGGCCTCCGTACAACCAGTAAAGGCTGCCCCTAGCCGATGGCCAACCTTTTAGGTCTTTGGCAATCCCTGAGATGGTGGCACGTTCGCCTTCGTAAATAACGTGCGTGTCATCCTGAACGTAACAGGTGATCTCGGGAGCGTCGGCCCATTGCAAGGTAGCCCCCACGGGAACGCGCGCCATGGAGAACTTGAAACTTTGCTTCTTTGATTTAGAAGGCTCCGGGGCCTCAAATTCGCTGCCTGTCCTGCTCATGGAATCCGAACCCCGAGGGGTAACGTCAGCAATCTCAAGCAATCTTAGGATAGCTTTGATCCGGTGCGGTGCGACGTCATAAAGAAATTCCCTGTTGCGTAGCCGACGGTCCTCGAACGCGGTGAGCAGTGCTTTTTCGACGTTGTCGAAGTCGTCAACCACCGCTGCATACTCACAATCGAATGGCAAAGGGACGCTAGTGTTGTCCAACTGCTTCATTCGGGCCAGAACATCCTGGGGGGAACTACCGCCGGTTCGTCCAACCTTGACGTAGTTGTCCATAGCCTGGTTGGTAAGCACGTATACGATGCCTCGATTCAATGGTCCTCCAACCGTGGTGAAGTCGGCGGTAAGTGTATCGTCTTGAGATTCAGGCATTAGGTTAACCCTCCGGAACGTCGGCGTTTTCAACGTGTAGACCGGTACGACATCTCCTCGCAGTACCGGAGGTTGGCCTGCAGGACTTGGGCACACGGCGGGCACAGGAAGGGTCCCTGGGCCGCAGTCTCCATGGCGGGATTCTAGCGGAGCGGGTAGGGGAGCGTCCCGTCCCGGCTGTCAGTCGGGAGTCTGGGCCGGCATCCGCTGCCGGCTCCATGGTCATCAGAAGGGCAGGACTAGACCTGCTCACCATCAGGTAGCTTATCTATCGTGATTTCGTGCCTCTCACCGTCAACCACCAGAAACACCGCCTGCGGCAACGTGAAATACCCTCCTGACCTCATGGGGAGGTACTTGAGGCACTCCCCGGTTCGACCTCAATCTTGTCCGCCGGCAATACTTGAAGCTCTGCTCTGCTTATCGTGATTCCTCCGATAAATGCTGATGCCTGGATTTCTACTTTGCGTGGTTCAGGTTGATTGTCGGTGGCACAGGCCATTCCCTTACCCCTCTTGTTTACTCTTTCTCCGCTAGGCGTTGGGCATCCTCGATGTAGTCGGACGTCTCGCGGATCCTGCGCTATGTGTCCTTGAGGGGGTCGCAGAGGCCGTTGTAGAAGCACTCCCCTGGAGCCGGCTCTCGCGGGGGTAGTAACCATCAGTCAGGCACCCAGTTTGGACGGCTTGGTCCTCGGCCTGCAGTCTATTCCTCTCCCTCGGCGGCGGTCTGGGCGATCGGGTCCGGGGTGCTGTAAATCTGGGTCGGCGAGAGGATCAGCACCTGGCCACCGTTAGGCAACCCCATCACGTGCCCGTTGGTCCGCACCGTCTCCAGCCGCTTGGCGTAGTCGGCCGTTTCCGGCCAAACCGTTCTCGCCCAGGACAAACGGAGAATATGGACCGCGTCGCCGTTCGGTGACCCGAAGTGTAGCGAGAACCGCACCGCCTCCGCAGGATTCTCCCGCCGCGCAGCGTGGACCCGGGCGAGGCTCTTTCCGA
Organism: uncultured Dehalococcoidia bacterium; assembly: GCA_964397605.1. Lineage (GTDB taxonomy): Bacteria > Chloroflexota > Dehalococcoidia > Lucifugimonadales > JAPULR01. The sequence continues at coordinate 1,823 of CAYNJI010000158.1, forward strand.
AGAGGTAACTGGTCGCGGCCGGCGTGAGAATCTCCTGGCCGGTTTCGATGCAATACAGCTTTGCCACGGCGTGCCTTTCCACTTGCACATCATGCCGGCTGCGATTTTGGTCAGCCTCAGCAGCCCGCATCCCCGCTTCCATCCGGTCCATTGCCCCCTGCCAATCTGCGGTCATTGTTTGCATCCCCATTGTTTGACTTCTCATCCTTATTGTACAATCGACAGCAGTTGTTGACAATTCTCGTATATTGCTTACAATTGACGAGAGTTGTCAAAGTTTATCGATTCGTGAACTCTCGGACCAGCTCCTGCGCGTATCGTCCAATCAGACGGATATACCCGGCCTGGGGGCCACCGCGGGGCATCCTGGGACGTGGTTCATGGCGTCCTTCCGCCGCCTGGAGGGCATAGTACTTAAAAGCGGTGTCCCCCTCCACCTTCTCCAGCTGGTCCCTCTTCCTGACCCTAGCGGCCTCGAGGATCGCCTTTTATATGAACAGGTTTTGTCCAGTAAAATATAGGGATGAGTACTCGTTACGTCGATACGTCACCGACAGAACTCAGGTGACAACCAGTAGTTAGGCCGAAAGTGCAGGGGAAAAGGCATGAAAAGTAGCCAACGGCTTTCCCTCCTACTTCCTAGAGATGATCATCTCTGCGGAATCCACGTTGGCGGGTGCGGGAAGCAGATACGAAACAGGACGGAGGCAACCGTAGACCATATCTTCACTCAGTCGTTCTTCAAGGACAGAGAAGACAGCATAAGGCCAAAGGACTACAACAAAGATTGGAACCTTCAGCCTATGCACCAACAATGCAATCACGAGCGCGGCGGTCAGATCCATGGATTTCCGTTGTTCACCTGTTCTTGCCACTGGCTCCAGATAGACGGAACCCCAAAGGGTCATGTTTTGACGTTGCACCATAGGAAGGGTAAGGATGAGACCGTATTTACCGTCTGTACGGAGGAACACAATTTCGTTTTCAACAACATCTCTACGGGGAAGTTCGCTGCCGAGTTCGGGGGTGGTACCGAGTTGGAAGTTGGCGGTGTATGGTCTATGGGCCAAGTCGGGCCAGGAAAGAAAGGGATTACGGGCAAAGGCCAGTTAGGGCACGGATTCCCTAGAATTTCTCCGGACGAGGTCCAGCAATTCAATCGGTTAGAGATTCAAAGG
>CAYNJI010000159.1:0-2995 GCA_964397605.1 uncultured Dehalococcoidia bacterium
TTCCTCCGAAGAAAGCCTTGATTCCACCAATTGCGCTTGGCGCCGACTGAGGGAGGAATGCCATGAAGAACGCAGTGAGGATCTTGTCCGTATCGGATGCGAAGGGGTCCCTGGGGGCTGCAATGTGCCCGTAGTATTCGCAATCCACGGTGTAGAGGCCGGGGGAATCAAAAGACAAAGTCCTGCTGGCGGTCGGAATGGATGTCGCCACATATGGAACGCGCCTCTTACCGTAGAAGCGTTCGACCACGTCTGCTTCGTGAAACACGTAGACCCGAGCGGAAATGTGATTAACCACATCCCCGGATCCCCAGTATCCGGTAGCGACCAGTTTTACGCTTTCGCCCACCAGTGGAGACTGAGCTGTCCCGCACTTGGTGAGTTTTGTTGCGGAATTCCCGGAGAACGTGTTGAGACCGGTAACTTTTACGGACTGAAAGAGCCGCACAGCTTCAGGTTCGAGTTCTACCGGCCCCAGCGCGGTCTCCCAATAGAAACGACAACCGAACCCCCAATCTCCAGGACGGTGAACTTTCAAGCTGTAGGTCAAGTCTGCTGTTTCGCCGTTGCTCAAAGTGGTCGTTTCGGATTTCAGGCCGTCGTAGCCGTCTATATTGTCCGAATTGAGGCCTCGCGTGGTTTCGAAGAAATCGGGTCTCAAGTGGACTTTAATGTTTATCAGACGAGTCCGGCTGGTTACGGTGGATTTTATGGTGACATAGTCGCCCACCTCCACCATCGCCTCCTCCCCGCTTGGGCTCACGCTGCAGGTTGCGTCGATTTCCGCATTGAGCCATGAATACTTGCTCAGGTGCCGAACATTCGCCGAAATAACATTGCCGGCCTCATCGAGCATTCCCCGGGCGACGGGCTCCCACTCCTCTTTTTCCTCATTCCAGTGCATTACGAAAACATTCGAGACGTCTCTCTGCCTGGAAGACTCAAACGGCAGACGCAGGGTTACCGGATCCTGTAGTTCCACCTCGTTGCCATGGGCGTCGACCACGGAAAAATCGAATACCTGTCCGACACCCGGAGCGGCGCCCAACGGAGTCAAGGGGGTGATGGACGCTGTGGCGGACCCTGATAATTTCATCGGCGGGATGATCATCGCCGCGCCGCTTTCGTGGAGCAGCGTGGCGGGTTGTCCCGAGACCAAGGGCAGGGACACGGGCCCCTCCGATGGTGAAACTGGTGACACGGGGAGGTTCGTCGCCGACCCGTCCCGGTGCAATTCCGGCACCAGAATCACGGAGGCCATCACAAGCAGGAGAATTGTTCCTGCGCCTATCAATTTCATGTTCGACTTGATTCCTATCTCCTGAACCTGTTGGACCGGGATTTCAGTCCCGATGGGACGCGCGAGTTCCGGAGAGGCGGACCGGTTGTGTGAGGCTTTCGGGTCTGGGCCCTGTCCGCCTCACATGGAATGGCTACCAGACCAACTGGTTGAGGCCGGCCTTGAGTGTGCGGCTTACGCCGCCGCGCACCACCGTCTGGTCTTCGTCGAGTCCGAGCCTGTAGACCTGGCCGGGGACGAGGTCGGCAAGCGTTCCCCTGGAGGGAGTGGCGTCTGGGGCGTAGTAGAACCATTGCTGTTCGACGTTGTTGAAGTACAGGACCCACTGCAGGTTGCTGCCCAGAGGCGACAGGGCTGCCACGACGGCCTCGGTTGCCGTGGAGGCCGGGGCTGGGTCCTCGGGGGTTGTTTCTTCCTTGGTATCCGCTGCTTCGACGCTGACCTGAGCGGAAGGCACGGATGAGATCTGGCTTGACCGGACAGTGATGGTGTGAGTCCTTGCTGTGGTGGCGCTGTTGGCCGGCAGGGTGAACGACGCCTCCCAGCACCTTTCGCCTCCGATCAGTCCTGGGGTGGGCAATGAGGTGCAGGCAACGCCAGCCTTGGAGGATGCTCCTCCGGCCACCGGAGCGCGCGGATTTAGCATAGTGATCAGGGGACGTGGGGCCGACGGACCTCCGCGTATATGGGGTGTGCTTCCTTTGCTTTTTTCTGCGCGTTCGTCAGGTCGGTGGACCTCCGCACCTGCGGGGAAGACCATTTCTTTTTCACGCCGTAAGGCCTGGAATACGGTGTACCTCAGGGTATGCGTGTCAATCCGGACGCAGGTGTCTGGGGGTGTCATTCTGTTTGTTTTCTCTTCCATGATGGTCGGTCCCCCCGTTCTGTCCCCCTTTTGCCTGGCTGTGTTCCATGTACGGGTCGCGCCGCATGCTGCTGGATATTACGTCGAAGGAGTCCGGCTTCCGGGTCTGCCGTCCGGTTGGGGTGCATAGCCTGGATGGGCATGAGGGTGGTAAAGAGGAGTGGTCCGGTCAGTCTGGCGGCGTATCTCGGCCGGCAACATATACCGTGGCCGTTGTAAGCTGCTTATCAGGTTGTAGGTCGGCGGCCGTGAGTGGAACCAGTGCATAGTATTGTTCTCCACCAATCGCTGCACCGCCCGGTCGTTCTGCCTGCTGGCGATTACGGCATGGGCGGGTTGCCCGGTGAACCGGGTGAGGAACCCGGCGTTGCGGGTCACCCGGTCGGTGTCGCGCGCGTCTGCCGTGGAGGAGGCTTCCATTGCCACGTAGTGGGTATTGTTGTCGTGGTCCAAGGCCTCCATGACCGGGCCGGCCCGGTAGAAGCTCAGCAGGTCAGAACGGTGTATGCCGGTTGTGTCGCTCTGGTTGGCGAGATTGTTCAGGTCGGCTTTGGAGAACATTCTGACAAGCGTGAAGTCCAATTGGGCGAGGATGTCTTCATGGCGGTCCCAGGCGGCGCGTCCGGCGGCGTTGCCCTTGAGGTCGCCGATATTGCCGGCAATGCGGTGCAAGTCGTTTCTGAGGTCTTGGTTGAACGCCTGCTGGCTGGTCACGAAAGCGGCGAACTTTTCCGGGAGGTTGATGAGGTCGCCAGTGAGCAGGTGGCGGCGTACTGCTTCCCGGAACGCGGGATCGGTGTCCCGGGCTTGCAGGATGCCCTGCTGGTTGT
>CAYNJI010000160.1:0-2989 GCA_964397605.1 uncultured Dehalococcoidia bacterium
GCCTATCACGGCTCCGAATGCGCCGATCGCCATGGATGCCGTATAGACCAGGCCAACGGATGTGCCGTGAACTCCGGGAGGCGACAGGTCAATGGCTGTGGCGACGAAAATGGGGAGATAGGTGAACGTTACCGCGGCGATGGCAATAATGGTTAGGAGCAGTTGAATCCCTGGGTCGGCGAAGGCCAGCGCCACGCAGAGGAGGCCGAAGATTGTCAGTTCAGGCACGAGCACCGACTTACGACCGAACCGGTCCGATACGAATCCCATGATCGGATGTGTTGCTATGCCGACGGTATGCAGGAGGGAGATGTACACGCCAACTTTGAAGGTCGAAAACTCGAGGTGTTCCCTAAGATATATCGGCAGGAAGGTTACCATGGCGTAGTCGCCCATGCTTACTACGCCGCACAGTGCCAACACGGCCATTAGACGCCGGTTCTTGAACAGCGGTGCAACGGCTGAGAAATATTCTTTAATCGAAGAAGCGCCCTGCTGACCTTTCAGGCCGCGGAGGACGAGCCATATGACAATTGCGGCAAGGACGGCTGGTAGGAAGCTGTACTGGAGAAGATGAGGCCACAGGATCTGTTGGAGGAGCCAGCCAGCCAGCAGTGGCCCCAACACCTCTCCCACACTCGCCCCGGCCCCGTGCATGGTGAGGGCCAAGCCTCTTCTTTTGGGGAAGCGTGCGGATAGAGCGGCTATGGCCGTGGGGTGCCACATGGAAGTGCCCACGCCGACCAGGATCACAGCCAACGCTATAGCGTAGTACGTTTGCAGAGACCCGGAGGCCAGGTAGCCGAAGGCGACCAGCATCATGGCCGCCATCAGGAACAGCGGCCGCTTGCTGCTGTAGCGGTCGGCTATGAATCCACCGGGCATTGCGGCAACACCACTGCTGAGGTCCCGGGACATGACCAGGGCCCCGGCGGCGAGGTTGCTAAGCCCCAACCCGACCTTGATTTCGGGAAAGACCACAGAAAAGGCAGCGCTGTACAGGTGTTTGAGCCCGTGGCCCGTGACCATGGTGAACGCCAGCAGTTTCGGGCCGGGTTCGCGAGTGGGGGGCTCGGTGGAGGGATCCATCGTTAACACCTCCGTTTAAGGAGGCATGGGGCGTGTCCGTTCACTATGTGCGGGCTACGGGCACGGAATTTGGTTTGGTGTGGGTGGGGACGAAGATCAGCAGGAGTGCGGCGGCTATGACGACTACGCCTGCGAAGATAAAGGTAGATGGGAGGGAGACTTTGTCTGCGAGGAGGCCGCCGAGGATCGCACCGATACCTCCGAAGAGCATCGAACCGGTGTAGACGAGGGCCACGGAGGTGCCGTGGACGCCAGGGGGAGAGAGGTCTATTGCGTAGGCGACGAAGATGTGGTGGAAGGTGAACATCACCGCGCCGATAGCGATGATGGTTAGGATCAGTTGGGGGCCCTCGGAGGCATAGGCGAGGGCAATACAGAGGAGTCCAAAGAAAAACATGCCCGGTACAAGGGCGATCTTCCGGCCGTACTTGTCGGAAACGTAGCCCATGATGGGGTGGGTAACTATGCCTATGGCGTTCAGGAGCGATGCGTAGATACCGACCTCTAAAGAAGAGAACCCGAGGTCTTCGCTCAGATAGATTGGGACGAAGGTTGTGATGATGTGATTGCTCATAGAGCGGAAGCCGGAGAGGATGACCACGGCGATAAATGCGCGGTTCTTCAGCAGAACGCCGGAGGTGGCGAAATACTCCTTGAGGGAGGTGACACCCTGTTGGCCCTTGAGATTCCTGAGTGCAAACCACACTAAGACGGCGGCGAGGGCGGCCGGGATGAAGCTGATTTGAAAGAGTTGGGGCCAGGTGAGGACCAGAAGCAATCCACCTGCGATGAGAGGTCCGAGGATCTCGCCTGCGGACCCTCCCGACCCGTGGAGGGAGATTGCAAAACCTATCCTGGTGGGGAATCGGGCCGACAGAGAAGCGAGGGCGGAGGGATGCCAAAGGGAAACACCGATGCCGAAAAGGACGATGGAGATGGCAACAGCGAAATATCTCTCCACAGCACCAGCTGCGAGGTAGCCAAAAGCGATAAAGGCCATGGAAATGGCGAGGATTATGGCCCACTTGCCGCTGAATCGGTCGGCGAGGAAACCGGAGGGCATTGTGGAGACGCCGGCAGAGACGTCTCGTGCGGTGACGAGGGCGCCGGCGGCGAGGTTGGACAGCATGAGGCTGGCCTTGATCTCGGGGAGGACGATCATGAAGGCGGCGGCGTAGAGGTGCTTAAGCCCGTGGCCGGCGACCGTGGTTGCGGCAAGGAGAGTGCGGCCTTCGTTTGACGATTGGGAGGCGGTAGAAGAGTCCATGAGTTAGAGGCGGGCTCCGTATCTGGGGTTGGGGCCGAGGGTTTGCTTGACAACGCCCTGAGCGGCTTTGAGGAATCGGATAATTATGCCGCGGGTCTCGGTGGGGTCAATCATCTCCTCCACTCCGAAGGCCTCGGCGGTCTTCCAGGGGGATGCGGCCTTACGCATGCGGTCCTCGATCTGGGCGATGTAGGCGGCGGGGTCGTCTGATGCCTGGATCTGGCGCCGGTGGGCTGAAAAGACGCCGCCCTCGATGGGCATGTCTCCCCACTCGGCAGTGGGCCATGCGAGGCGGAGGTTCAGTCGGCTGGCGTTGCCCGTGGCGAGGCCGGCCATGCCGTAGCACTTGTGCAGATAGACCGAGACCATGGGGACGTTGGCGTCATGAAGGGCCTGGAGGGCGCGCATCCCTTTGCGGAGAGTACCCTCCCTCTCGGCGTCGGGGCCGATCATGAAGCCGGGGACGTCGACGAAGTAGATCATGGGCATGTGGAAGGTGTCGCAGAAGTCTATGAAGCGGGTCTTCTTCTCGGAGCCCGGGCCGTCGAGGGCGCCGCCGAGGTGCATGGGATTGTTGGCGAGAATGCCGACGGGGTAGCCTCCGAAACGGGCGAAGCCGCAAACGAAGGCCGG
>CAYNJI010000161.1:0-2984 GCA_964397605.1 uncultured Dehalococcoidia bacterium
CCATCATAGCATGATTGCATTGATATCACTAGGGCGTGTCATTGGCCAGCTTGTCAGGGGGCCGTGGCCCTGAACACCCATAGCTGGTGCAGCACCTCCGGCTCGCCCTTGGGGAGGGCCTGAAGCGGCTCTCCCATGAACGCCAACTCCCAGCGGCCTGCGGCTTCCAACTCCTCCCGTACTTCCCGGAAACCGGCGCTCTCGTAGAGGTCTGGGCGTAGAGTGAAAATCACGTGCCCGCCGGGCCTGGTCACGCGGACTAGTTCATCCAGCGACCGGGCCGGGGCGTGCCCCAAAGTCAAAACTCCGATGCTGACCACGGCGTCGAATGAATCGTCCGGGAAGTCTAGTTTTTCGCCCAGCACCATGCGGTGCAGCTCACCGTATACGCCCTTGGAGCGGGCTTCTTCCAACATGCCGGGCGACATGTCGATGGCCGTCAATCGGCGGAATCCGGCCTCCGCCAATATCTTTCCCACCAGTCCCGTTCCGGCCCCGGCGTCCAGAATCCTTGCGTTCTTTGGTACGTCTTGCTTGCACGCCTGTAGGGCCAGTGCGGGCCCCAACCAGCCGAAATCTTTATTCAGGTCCTCATCGTAGTTCTTGGCCCACTGGTTGTAGCGCTCCTCCAACTCGAGGTTGTTGCGGGCCCCATAGACCCACTGGACGAGGTTCTGCTCTTCATCGATATTAGTCATTCATTACGACCATCCTTCCTTTCGATAGGTGCTGGAGTTAATGTTAGGAGATTGGATAGCTCACCGCAAACCGAGTCTGCCAAGGGGCATTGGCCGCTCAAGTTGACCGGCCAATGCGCCGATGCTAGCATGAATCCGCAAAGCACGAGCAGGTTTACGAATTGGAGGGGATATGACCTCAGGCACAGCTTTTGACTACAGTAACATTTTTGCGAAGGGGCTTCCGCCGGCGTTGGCCTCCGGAGTAATTGGGCAGCCGAAGTACAACTTCATTCTCGGCCACACGAACTCGGAAACTATTCCAGTGGAAGGGTTGATTGAAGCCACCGCCGCAGCCATGAGAAGGGACGGCCCGGGGCTTGCAATCAACCTGCACAACGGCGGCCTGCTCGGATATCTGCCCCTGCGGGAGTTTCTGGTCCGCAAGCTCTCACGCTATCGCGGCGTGGACGTTACAGTGGACGACATTCTAATAACCTCCGGCTCTCAGACTGCCGCCGTACTCATCAACACGGCCCTGCTGGAACCCGGAGATACCGTCGTGTCAGAGAGTTTCTCCTACGTGGGGATGCTAGGGGATCTCCGGTCTCGCGGCGTCAACATCGTCGGCGTGCCGGTGGACGAAGACGGGATGCGGATGGACGCCCTGGCGGACACCCTGGAAGAACTTCAGTCTCAGGGAGTCCGGCCCAAGTACCTGTACACCATCCCGACGGTGCAGAACCCCACCGGGGCCATCATGCCCCTCGAGCGGCGAAGAGAGCTGCTCAGGCTCAGCGAAGAGTACGGCGTTCCGATTCTGGAGGATGACTGCTACGCCGATCTGGTCTTCGAAGGGGAATCCGTGGACGCCATACGCTCGCTGGATGACTCCGACCGGGTCATCCACATGGGGTCCTTCTCCAAGAACCTGGCCCCGGGCATGAGGCTGGGTTACGTGGTTGCCTCCTGGCAGCTACTGGGACAGCTTCTGCCTCTGAAGGGCGATATCGGGACTTCTACCTTCGGGCAGATGGTGACGGCGGAGTTCTTCAACACCCACTACGAGGAACACGTGGAGACCCTTCGCGCCGCCTTGCGGAAGAAGCGGGATACGATGACTGCCGCTATCAGCGAGCATTTCGGCCCCTCTGTTCAGCCCAACCGGCCTCGCGGTGGGATTTATCTGTGGGTGACGTTCCCTGAAGACGTGGACACCCGGAAGGCCCTCGCCGCCGCGCGGGACCGAGGCATCGGCTACAACCCCGGCTCCGACTGGGCCGTTTATCCCGGCGACGACGAGCGCAACGGCAATAACTGCATCCGGTTCTGCTACGCTCTCCCCACGGAGCAGGAGATTTGGGAAGGCATTGAGCTGCTGGCCCAGGTCTTTCAGCAGGAGTTGGGATTTCCCAAGGAAGGATAGGGTGATGAGTGAAAAGAAACAGCTAGCGGAACTCCTTTACCAGGCCGCGATGCGGGGCAGCCTCGTGCCGCGTTCGGCGGGGAGCATCCTTGACTCCGTGGAGACGGCCTACGACGTCCAGAGGATAGCGGGACGGATGGCCGGACTGCCCAGAGGCGGGTGGAAGGTTGGGGCTACCAGCATCGAACCCCAGCGGCTTCTCGGCGCACGTGAACCAGCGACTGCCCCCATGTTTCAGCCAAACTGTCTCGAAAGCCCGGCAACGGTGGCCGTCTTTCCCAATCAGTCACCCTGCATCGAAGGGGAATTCGCCTTCAGATTCTCCCGCTCCCTCCCTCCGCGACCGGATGGCTACGCCCTGGAGGAGGTCCTGGAAGCCGTAGAGTCGGTCCTGCCCGCCATTGAGGTCGTGGGCTGCCGCTTCGAGGGTGGATACGACGGCTTGGGCGCCCTTCGCCTGGTGGCCGACGCCACCGCCCATACCGCCTTCGTTTCGGGAAAGCCATCATCCGAGTGGAGCAGTATGGACTTGAACTCCCACCGGGCAACGATGTTCCGGAACGGCGTGAAGATTTCAGAAGGCACCGGGGCCAGCGTCCTCGACGGTCCCCTCTCCGTTCTACTCTGGACAGCCAACCACCTATCGCGTCTTGGCGACACCATAGAAGCAGGGGAGATAGTTACCACCGGGACCTGCACCGGCATAACGTCTGTAAACCCCGGCGATACCGCCGTAGCCAATTTCGGCAGCCTGGGAAAAGTTGAGCTTAGAATCGCCGGCCGTTAACCGCAGCCTGCCCGCTAGCTCAGGTTGTACAGCCTCGCTGCGTTGCCGCCTACTATCAACGCCTTCTCATCCTCCGGAACGCCCACCAGAATCT
>CAYNJI010000162.1:0-2978 GCA_964397605.1 uncultured Dehalococcoidia bacterium
CGCGCCCGCGGTCATAATGTCGGGACGGTCTTGGTTGGCCTGCTGAATCCCTGATTCTGAATATTCGCCGACGGCGTTAATTGCTCCGCCGCGTATGATTTCCTCCGGCTTGGGCATGAGAACACTTGCCTGGCATAGCCATCCGTCACCTTGCAATTGGCTGACCTGTGGCCCTTGGAGCAGTTCCTCGAAAAGGTGGTCAAACCCTTCGGTTTTGGACAGCCGCCAGGGTGTAGCGGTCAGGCCGATGACCCGGCCCGGCCACTGGTCTATGGCCCGTTTCCAACCGTTGGCGGTGGCGTGATGCGCCTCGTCTATTACCAAGAGGTCGCCGCTTCCGTATTCGCCCCAGATCTGCATCCGATTGGAGCGTCTGCCGACGGTCTGGGCCATCAATATGACCACGCCGTTAGGAACTGAAGGGGCATCGTTGCCGGCTTGCCAGGTATTCAAGCTGATGGCTGACACTCCGGCGGCGGCAAGCATCCCGCAGGTCTGGTCGGCCAACTCCGTGCGGTGGGTCAGCCAGGCGGCCTTCCGCCCCTCGTGAAGCCAACGTCTCAGCAACGCCCCGGCGATGTGGGTCTTGCCGCCGCCGGTGGGCAATTGGAGCACCACCCGGGCGCCAGGTGATTGTAGAGCGCCGTCCACCCGGTCCAATAACCCCTGCTGATAATCGCGCAGTACTGCCACTCCGGCCCTCTGTAAGAACAGTTGGGATTGCCTTCATCTGCGAGAATATATCACAAGCCACTGACAGGGCAGCAGTGCTGTGCGCCCTGGCGAGGCTGCCCAGCTCCGGCGGTATCTCCCCGCTCAAGTCGTTGCTGCCGAGGGACAACTCTGTAAAGCGCCCGTCTTCGTTGGTGATAACGCCGTACCATTCGCCGAGGGGGAAGTCGCTCAGCCAGTTCGCACTGTTACCCCAGTTCTCACCGTCCGTAGCGTTGTAGAGGGCAACCAGGGCTTCCCGGTCCGTTTCGGCGGAGCCGGGGAGGCCGTGGGCGGCGCTGTCCGTAGGTACAGGCGCATCGGTGGCGGTGGGCGCGTCCCCTGACCCTGGCGTGGAAGGCGTCCGTGCGGGGGAGGCCGGCGTCTCCGGCTCATCGGTGGCCCGTTCCTCGGTGGGGGTTACGGGTTGTAGGGATTCATTTTCTCGTAGCCATTTGGTTCATAGAAGGCGAAGTAGTCACCACCAGTAGTGGTGTTCATTCGCATGTCTCGCCATATGCGGATTTTGGCGAACTCTCGGAAGACTGTTTCTACGGGAGCTCCCCGGGAAATCATGTGTAGTGCCTCACCTCGCAGGCACTCTGCTACTTCTTCGTCAGTCAGATCGTCGATGAAGGTGTAGCAGCAGCCGGTGGTGGATTCGTAGCCATTCGCCCATCGGGTGAGGTCAGGGTAAGGCCCGACTACCATCTCCCCTGTGCTTATGTTCCAGCCGATCATCCAGTCCCGGCCGTTATAGCTGGTTCCTTCGTAACTCATTGGTACATCCTCCTATTTTCAGGAAATTGCGAGGTCGGTGCTCCGGCTTCCGTTGGCCCGGTTTCACCGGAAGGGCCACCACCAGCGGTTCGGTCGGGGAGCTGCGTCTTGCGCCGCGGGCAGGGCTTTCGTCATGGTCTTGAGTTGCTCCAGCAGCTCCTGGTAGCGCCAGTCGGCGAGCAGGTCGACCTCGGGGCGTTTCCCGGGAAACGGTCTCCGGAGGGGCCGGGACGGTCTGTTCCTCAGTTACGGTCGTCATTGTCCTCCAGGGCCCAGGCCTCCACCAACTCGAATAGGACCGGCGAGCTCCTAGCCATCAGCGTCATCAGCTTCCCCAGACAGGCCCTCTTGCACCTGGCAAGACCGGCATTCGCAGTCCTCGTATTGGGGCAGGCCGTCCAGCGGGTGCATCAGCTCAGCGCCCCTTTGTTCAAAATCTGAGAGAGACTACCGATAAAAGCAGTCGCGCTCCGTACAGAGACGGGAGGCTTCTTTCAGCGGTGTAGACATTGCAGTCCATGGAGGTCAGCCACCGGCCTATGCCGGACCTGTCATTGGGATAACCGATCTTCAATAGCAATGCCGCAGAAGCATCTGGACGGGCCACTACCCCCCCCGCTGATGGCGGCTGTGCGTTTCCTGAGAAACGGTCCGCATTAGATAGACCCCAGGTTTGCTGTCATCTGCAGGCTCGACAACTATGAGTTCAATAACCCGACCGTCTTGGTTTGCCAGCTGGGACACCATATTGTCGTCCATGTTTCTGACACGGAAGTTACGCTCACCAAACAAGCGCTCCAAGTACTGGAAGCCCTTTGCGAAGTCGTTGCCAATGGCCATGTGTCCTCCTGTGTAACGACGTCCTTCAGTAGTAATCCTAGAGGGTAATACCACGTGCAACAATGCACGATAAGTACAATTATCGTGCATGGTAAAGGCAACGGCGGAAGGCCTGTTTTCGGGCCTCGTTGCAGGCAGTGGCCGTGTGCTCGCGGGCCCTGCTCCGCTGGTCAGTGATGGCCAAAGCCCCCCTGGGAGAAGAGTTGGGAATCCTTCCTTTACCCTTCTTGGAGGGGTGCCGGATGCCGGCCCCTGATTGATCGTCGCCGCAGGTTCCTGCTACGCCATGTGGGAAATGTTCTCCGCCCATGTGGCTGCCTCCCGAATCTTCGGTAGCATTTTATTTTAGGCAACCACTTTTGTAGAGTAACCTTTTAGGTGAGGCAATGCGCAGGCGCAGGGGGATTTGGGGGAGAACAGCGCTGAGAGTCAGCAGATAGTGGCGGCGGCGGAACTGCTGGGCCGGTTGCTGCTCCAGGACGTGGAGCGCACTGATGACGGAGTGAGCCTCAAGGATGGGGTGAGCCGGGACCGTATGATGTCGGTGCATGACCCTGAGATGCGCCACGGCCACAAGAGCAGCAGTAGACGCTTCGACGGGCACAAGGCGGCGATTGTGGTGGACACCGGCACCCAGCTGATCACCG
>CAYNJI010000163.1:0-2629 GCA_964397605.1 uncultured Dehalococcoidia bacterium
AGGTCTTGGGCCATCCCCACCCTGGGCGAGTGGGCGCTGAAACCGTCGCCCAGGCCCGCCATCTTCGTCTCCGCCTTGATCCTCCGGGAGATCTGGCCGGCCGACAGCCCGAATACGCTGGCGCCCGGGTCGATCACCGCCTCCTCGGGCCGGATGGCCAACAGGGACTCCACGGCCGCGGGGCCCAGATAGAGCACCGCGCCCTCGGCTATCTGGTCGGTCTTGGACATCAGGACATGCACCCGGCCCGAGCCGTCCGCATGGACCTCGACGTCGCCCCACCGGAGCTCCGCCGCCTCTGAGCGGCGGAGCAGGCCGTCCCGCATCACCTCCAGGAGGGCCAGATCCACGGCGGCACGCCTGGCCGCCTGAACCTCGGTCTCCTTGCGTCGGCGCTTGCCCTGGTCGACCCGCTGGATCCGGGCGGTGGCCTTCACCGCGGCCAGAGCCTCGCTAGTCAGCCCCTTGGCCTGCTTCCTGGGTTTCCCGTATTCCCTGGCCAGCCGTTTCATGGTGGCCTTCACCAGCGGCCGCGTGGTCGGGTCCTCGTGTCCGCCCAAGCGGTGGGCCGCGGCGATCGCCGCCAGGCGCATGCGTGCGGTGGCCATCGTTTTGCCCTCCGTCTCCACCAGGTGCTCCAGGTAACGGCCGGCGTCGGCAGGGACTGCCGGCAGGCCGGCGCACCGGTTCTCGAGACACCAGCTGCGGGCCTACGCCCTGGCGTCGGCCAGGACGTTGACGCCGACCGGTGAGGTGGGCGCTCTCTCCAGAGGCGTCGGAAGGAGCGTCGGCGTTCCCCGGGGAACGGTCTCCATTTCATTTCCGATCGTCATGGTCCTCCAGGGCCCAGGCCTCCACCAGTTCGAAGAGGGCGGGCGGACTCCTCGCCATGAGGGTCATCGCGTTCCGGAGGCAGGCCCGCTTGGACTGACAGATGCAGCCTTCGGCGTGGGGCGAGGTGACTGTTCATCTTCATTGTGGGACCACTTTGATTGTTTCACTCATTCGTTTTGCCCGTTCGGCGTCTTCGCTCTCGCCAATTCCTCGAGGGCGTACTCTGGCAAATAGGCGGGTAGTAATCGGTGCAGAAGGTAAGGAGCGAGCACTTCTGCCACACGACCGGAGAATGAGTGCGCCTCCTCGACTGTTAGTTCATCTCCAGGTTGTTTTCCATGCTGATCGCACCACGCGCTGACCGTTTTCTCATACAGGTCTTCCATGACCTTCTGTTCAGCTTTCTCCAGCGCCTTTTCGATCAGGTGGCGGAGTACCTCGACACACGCTTGGTTCTCTTGGATCGGATCTGGATCAAGTTCTGCCTCGAGTACGGCTGTCGGGTCTAAATTGATGCTGACCTGTTGTTCTGCACCGTCCGTGGGGTCCATCACGTAACAGTGTTCGAAGGCTTCTCCGTCGTATTTGTCCGACAGCCGGATTACCCGTCTTAAGAAGCCGAAGATCTCAATGTAGGCCAGTAATGTCCCTGAGGCTTGGTCACCTCTCACATAAACGCAGTTAAGCGGCATTCCCCGGGTTCGTGGACTGACCAAGTCTGCTTTGTAGTACGGGAAGACGCAGGTTGGTGCCTCGTCCCGCGTGAGATAGGCTGTAGCGGCGTCAGCTACGTTTGGGTCGATCCCTGCTTCAAACATCAGCGCCAACGCTGATTTTACTAACGACCTCTCCCCGTAGACCCTGCCCGTACCAATAGTGTGAGGGAGCGCTTCTTGCAGGTACCGTGTGCGGCTCGATGCTCCTGTGATGAGCGTCTCCACGTCTAACGACAGTCCTTGCCGATCGATGGTCTTGCTGGCCATGTCCCGTAGTTCATCCACGGATCTTGCTGTTAGCCGTCGTATCTTCCTGTTCCCGTCCTCAAAATCGGTCGTGTACTGGTGGGCTAGTTCGATCTGGTTGCCCGGTAGAATCCTGACCGGCGTACCGTCGGACGTGCGCACTGTTTTCGGTCGAACCGACCCTCGTTGCCGTGAAATGTTCAGAAGCCGGTTCAGATCCTCTAGGTCGGCGGCGAGAGCTTCGTCCCAAGAATGGCCGGTTTCGCTGTTGCACGTCCGGCAAATGAAACCGGTTACTGTCTTCCACCCGCCTAGTGCTGCCTGGATGATGTGTTCCCTAGATTGGTTGTCGCCTTCGGACGACCCGCCGCACAGAAAACATATCAGTTTTGTCGGTGGCCGATATCGTTCCATACCACTCCCTTGCTATACGTGGTGGTGGCCATGTTCTTGCCTTCGGTTTCCACCAGAGGCTCCAAGCCACCGTCACCCGGAGATGCCGGCAGGCAAGGACACCGGTTCTCGAAACATGAGCTGATGAGACCTTTCAGCCTGTGACGTAGGCGCGCTGGACGTAAGGCTCTGATCAGCCGCGAGAGTCAAGCTCTTCCAGAGTCCAGGCCTCGACCAGCTCGAAGATTCCGGGCGAGCTTCGGGCCATGAGCGTCATAACCTTCTGTAGGCATGCCCGCTTTACCTGGCAGGGCTGGCAACCGCAGTCCCGATGGTGAGGCGGGCCGTCCAGGCTGGCCAGGACCTCGAAGAAGGCCTTGTCCTTGCCCTGGGCGTATCCCTCGGCATAGCAGGCGCAGGGCTCGGGGCAGTCGCAGAGG
>CAYNJI010000163.1:2639-2965 GCA_964397605.1 uncultured Dehalococcoidia bacterium
GTGCAGGTCCACACGGCGCAGCGCCAGCGCCTCGGACACTCGGAGGCCGGTCTTCAGCATGACCCGGAAGGCCATGCGCGTCGGGTAGCTGGGGGCGGCCTGCACCAGGGCGGCCGCCTCTTCAGGAGTGAAGTAGTCGGGTATCTGCTGTACCTTCCGTGGCACTCAATCGCCTCACGGGGGATTTTCGCAACCTCTGGGCGGAGTATGCCAGCAACGACCGCCGTTCCGCAAGGCTGAACCGGGTCATTATCCCGGCGGGGATTTGCGCTTATCGCGGATAAGCGCAAGCGACGTAATGGGCGTTGGCGTTCCCTGGGAAACAT
>CAYNJI010000164.1:0-2965 GCA_964397605.1 uncultured Dehalococcoidia bacterium
CCCATCAGTCCCGGCCTGAACCTCATATCCCTGCCTGCCGACCCAGAGGACGAAAGCTTGAACGCCGTGTTAAGCGGGGTGCCGGACATCGTCACCGTGTTGACCTACGACAATGCCACGGGATTGTGGATAACCGCCACCCGCCAAGAGGACGGAACCTTCACGGGCAACCTGATAACCATCGACGGCTACCACGGCTACTTCATAGTGTCCAAAAGCGCCGTGGACTTGGAAATCATGCTCGGAGGAGGAGGAAGTGTTTTTGTTTATCTGCCCTCCATACCGGTACAAAAAGGCTGGAATCTTGTCCCCGTAACAGACGTAGCTCGGCGGCCCGCCGGGACCGCCATCAAAGCCGCCGAATACTTCGCCAACATCGACGCGAACGTCGCCTTCGGCTTCAACTCTGCCGAAAACCAGCTGACGCGGCTGTCCTTAGCCAACGACGCTGAGGCCGTTCTAACCGTAGGTTCGGCCTACTGGGTCTACGCCAACGAGGCCGGCATAATCGTCCCATAACCCTTAAGCCTCTACGCGGCCACGCCCGGCCTTCACCCTTACCAAGGGCTGACCGCCACAACCCCCCGCCTTGACTGCCTGTCCCCGCCCCAGATACAATGCCTTCAACTCTGCCCCTTGGATTTGTCATGTATCAGAAAGAACTCCTGAAGGGCAACACCGAAACCCTTCTCCTCTCCCTCCTGACCAACGAGCCCATGCACGGCTACCGCATCGTCAAAGAGATCGAGCAGCGCAGCCTGGGCTATTTCCAGTTCAAGGAGGGCACCCTCTACCCCGCCTTGCACCGGATGGCCGCTGCCGGTCTCATCGAGGGTCGTTGGAGCCTCGGCTCTACAAGCACCCCTCGAAGATACTACTCCATCACCGCCAAGGGGCTGCAAGTGCTGGAAGAACGGCTGGAAGAATGGCGCCGCTTCTCCACCGCCATCAACCGGTTCATCCCCGCCTGGGGAGCCTGACCCTCCATGAAACCCAGGGACAACTCACGCCAGGGTGATTCATACCTTCTGAACTTGGCCAAGCAGCTGCGGCTTGCTCCGGATGCTAAGGACGATATCCTTCGAGAGATGGAGGGCCATCTGGAGGAGCGCACCGCCGAAATGGAAAAGGCGGGCCTGACGCCTCCGGAGGCGCAAAGAAGGGCAGCCGCACACATGGGCCGCCCCGACGCCGTGGCAAATGACCTCTACGCAATTCATAGCCGGGGCAACTGGCGGGACATCCTCCTGGCAACCCTGCCTCATCTGCTTTTGGCAGCCCTCTTTGCCCTGCACCTCTGGACGGAAATCCTCGTCCTCATGGTGGGCATGGCCCTCTTCACCTTCATTGCCTATAGGGGATGGAAGAAGAGCGGCGCCAAGTGGACCTACTCCTGGCTGGGTTACTGCCTGGCAGCCCCGACCATCTCTTGGATTATGGCATTCATGGCTCTGGGCTACGCCGGTTGGACTCTGCTGACCAAGGGCAGCCTTCCCTTCAGCATCCCCCTGCTGCTGGCCCTAATAATCTACGTGCCCATCAGTTTGTGGATACTGGCCGGCGTAATTATGAGACTGGTCAAGCGAGACTGGCTCTTGGCCTCTTTCACCGCCCTGCCCTTTCCCTTTTTGACTTCTTGGCTCCTCTTTCTGAACTGGCAGGGGTCCCTCTGGTCCGGCTCCTCCAAGATTCAGGAGACGGACAGCGCGCGGGTAGTAGTCTTCCTCGCCCTGGCCGTCACCACCGCCATCTTCTTCAAAGTGGGCCGGCGGCTGGTGCAGATAGCTCTGCTTACCCTCTCCACGGCCTTGATGGTAGTCTACACCGTGGTGGCCATCCCCCTCAGTTTCGGCCTTCTGGCCGTCATACTGGTCATTCTGTCTTCGGTGGCCTTCCTCTTCAGCCCGGCCATCCTGGAGGCTAGATTTACCAGGCGCACGTCCTCGCGCCGACCCGCCCACCGCGGCGGACAAGTGGTTACTCATTGGTTCAGCGTTCCAAGCTAGCCGTAGTGGTGGACAGCAGCTGCTGTCTGCCGGCCCAGGTGCTGAAGGAGTCCGGCATCATCGTCGTTCCCCACCAGCTCATCGCCGATGGCCGGGTCTATCGAGACGGCATTGACCTCAACACATCCGCCTTCTACCGGATGCAGTCGGTCAACGGGACCCTTATCACCACCTCCGGCCCCAATCCCCAGGCGTTTCTTGAAGCCTTCCGACAGGCTGCGAAAGAGTCCCAGAGCATCCTGTGCATCACCCTTTCGCCACGCTTCAGCCCCGTCACCTACGACTCAGCCAGGATTGCCGCCCGCCTTGCCTTAGACGAGCGGCCGGACCTGGAAATTCACGTGCTGGACAGCCGCGCCGTCGCAGGTTCCCAAGGCTTCGTCGCCCTGGAGGCCCATCGAGCCTCTCAAGAGGGACTGAACTTGTCGGAAACGGTGGCCCGCATAGAAGACCTGGTGCCCCGCCTCCATCTCCTAGCTTATCTGGACACCCTCAAGTACCTGGGACGCAGCGGCAAGATTACCAAGGCCAAAGCGTGGGCAGGGACCCTCTTGGGCTTCAAGCCCCTGGTGGAACTGAGTCAGGGGGAAGCCACCCTCATCGCCCGGCCTCGCAGCAACGCCAAGGCCATGGAAAGGCTGCTTAGCATCGTTTCAGAACGCACAGAGGGAAAACCCTGCCACGTCAACGTCATGCACGCTAACGCCCTCGAGAGGGCCCAAGTACTACAAGATCAGGCCCGGCAGTCCATGGACTGCCGCGAGATTTTCATCAGCGAGTTCACCCCCGTCATGGGTGCGCACACAGGCCCAGGACTCATCGGAATCGCCTACTACACGGAAAACTAACCCACCCCATTCCTTGTCCTCGCGAACGCGGGGACCCATCTTCTCCACCACTACCCATCACCCGTAAACTCCGTAGGGCCGAACCTTCTGGTCGCCCCTCCCCCTTAATCC
>CAYNJI010000165.1:0-2962 GCA_964397605.1 uncultured Dehalococcoidia bacterium
GACTAGAGCCGTGGAAAGTGGGTGGACTGCAAGGGTCTGCTGACAAGGAACGGGGGCGGCATTATTGCCGCCCCCGTTGCGTTTGTAAGCCCATGTTTCAGATCTGGGAAAAGGCTACTAGGACTTGTCCTTGCCGTTATCCGGCCCGCCTCCGCCTCCCAGGTTCAGGAAGGGCTGCAACATCGATGTGAACTCCATGGGGAATATGAACTTGGTGGAGGGGCTGGAACCCATCTCCTTGAGCACCTCGAAATACTGCAAGCTCATGGTCTTGTTGTCCACCTGCGAGGCCACCTGGTAGATGCGTTCGAGGGCGATGCTAAATCCCTCGGCGCGCAGGATGGCGGCTTGGCGGTCGCCTTCGGCCTCCAGAATCTCCGATTCGCGTCCACCCTCGGCCTCCAAGATTGCAGACCGCTTCTCGCCTTCGGCCCGGTTGATGGCGGCCTGCCTCTTGCCTTCGGACTCGGTAATGTCCGCCGTCTTGATGGCAGCGGCGGACTTCTCCCGCTCCATGGCAGCCTTGACGCCCGGGGGCGGGTCTATCTCGTTTATTTCCACCTGGCTCACCTTGACGCCCCAACGCCCCGTCACCTCGTCCAACCGAATCTGAAGGGCGTCCCGCACCTTTTCCCGCTCCGCCAGGGCGGATGCCAGACTGGTTGAGCCGATGACGGCCCTGAGGGTGGAGAGGGACAGATTCACAACGGCGGACTCGAAATTCTGCACGTTGAGTACCGACTGTTCAGCGCTCTCTTCTATCACCCGGTAGTAGATTACAAAGTCCATGTCCACCACCACGTTGTCGCTGGTGATGTACTTCTGGGTGGGCACCCGCTGTACCCGTTCGCGAATGTCCACCTTTCGTCCGTCCTCCATGAAGGGCACTACGAAGCGAAGACCGGGGTGGGAAACCCGCTGTAAGCGTCCCCACCGGAGCACCACCATCTTCTCGAACTGCCTTACAATCGTTAGTCCAAAGAGCATGTCGTCCTCCCTATTCTTCCTGTTCAGATGATGAAGGGTTGTTTATATCTTCGATGGGGGCCACTTGTAAGACGGCGCCCTCTATGGCGACCACCCGCACCCTCCGACCCTCAGGAATCATTGTGCCATAGATGCAATAGGCTGTCCATATTTCCGTATTTGCCCGCACGGTACCCCTGGGGTCCAACGCCGTCGTGACCATCGCTTCGGAGTCTATGAGAGGCGAAAGGTTAAGTCCTTTCTCCATCTTGTGCTGACGAACTATAGTCATCAGTACCCAGGCGGCTATGATGGCGATGACAGCTACGGTTGGCCATAATACCCAGGGGCTGACGCCGAGAGAGGGCGCTACTGGCGATGGCGTGCCGAAGTGCGCGAACAATAGCAGACTTCCCAGGATGAAGCTTATGATGCCACCTATGCCCAACACGCCGAAGCCGGACACGAATATCTCCAGGGCAATGAGCGCCAAGCCGACGAGTATCAGGGCTGCACCGCCCCAGTTGACGGGGAGATTGCCAAAGCTGATGAAGGCCAGTACAAGGAACACCACGCCGGTCAGGCCCGGGATGACGAGGCCGGGGCTCCAGATCTCTACGACGAGGCCCAGCCCCCCAAGGGTTAGGAGGATGAAGGATATGTTGGGGTCCGCCAGAATGAAAAGTACGCGGTTGATCAGGCCCATGTCGAGCCGTTCGATCTGGATGTCCCTGGTGGAGAGGGTGTGCGTCTCCTCGCCGATGACTACAGTCCGGCCATCCAGCTTCAGGAGGAGGTCGTCGAAGTCTTCGGCTATGAAATCCACCACGTTGAGGTTGACGGCTTCTTCGGATGAGAAGGACTTGGCGGAAATTACGGTGCTCTCAAGCTCTTTCACGTTGCGCCCCCGCTCGGTGGCGATGGCCCGCATGTCGGCGGCGGCGGCGTTGGTTGCCTTGTCGGACAGGGTTTCCGGCAGGTCTTCGCCGCCGCTGCCCACCGGGGTGGCTGCCCCGAT
This sequence comes from uncultured Dehalococcoidia bacterium, assembly GCA_964397605.1. Classification (GTDB taxonomy): domain Bacteria; phylum Chloroflexota; class Dehalococcoidia; order Lucifugimonadales; genus JAPULR01. Next base: position 1,985 of record CAYNJI010000165.1, read on the forward strand.
GCTGGTGCTCGGCGCCATCACGGCCACGTGCGCTGCCGCGGTGATGAAGGTCCCCGCCGAGGCCGCCTGCGCCCCCCGGGGCGAAACGAAGACTACCGTCGGAACGGTGGCGTTGAGCAGGGATTCGGATATCTTGCGGGTGGAGGAAAGAAGGCCGCCGGGGGTGTTCAACAGGATGATTACAACCTCGGCCTGTTTATCTTCGCCCTTCTCCACGGTACGCGTGATGTAACGCTGGGATATCGGGTTGATGATGCCGTCCACGTCTGCGACGAGGGCTGTATGGCCCTGTTGTCCCTGGGCGAGAACTTGGCCGGCCAATCCCAGGAGGAAGGAGGCGATAAAGACGAGGAGCAGGAGCAGTCTTGCCAGGCTCCGAGGGCGGGCTTTGAGCATTCTGCACCCTCCCAAATCTGCTACGACAACTGGCGCGCAGAGTAAGTCGCGCCCTTTAGACAATGATGATGTGGAAGGGGGATTGTGTCAACAAGATTCTTTCATATTGTCTCCGGGCGTGCTTTTGCGACTGTAAATCTTCGCGGAGAATCTTGTCGTATTACACTTAAAGGCTCCCACCGAAGGGGCTTCGTTGACAGGCAAATGCGGCCCCACTTAGACTAACGGGCATATTTGTGGGCGCCGGAGAAGGGGGACAATGACGGAAGTTCGAAGAGTGGACGCGGCGGTGGCCGATATCATCGAGAGAGAGAATCGGCGCCAGAGGACCAACATCGTCCTCATTGCGTCGGAGAACTACGCCAGCCGTGCTGTCCTGGAAGCTCAGGCGAACCTGATGAGCAACAAGTACGCCGAGGGCTATCCCGGCCGTCGCTACTATGCCGGCTGCCGTTTCGTCGACGAGGTGGAGGTCCTGGCTCGAGAGCGGGCAAAGGCGCTTTTTGGAGCAGAGCACGCCAACGTGCAGCCCCACAGCGGCGCCCAGGCCAACATGGCGGTCTACTTTGCCCTGCTCAAGCC
>CAYNJI010000166.1:0-2881 GCA_964397605.1 uncultured Dehalococcoidia bacterium
ATAGAGATATTGTGGCCGGATGGCTGGAGAGGCTGAGGGAGGGGTAATAGGGGGGGCAATATATCTAAGCCGATTACCTTATCGAGATAGCGGTCCTGCAAGTAGGGTTGCTCCCTCCATCCGGGCAAGTTTGCGGTCAAAGGTGTAAAGTGGCCTCGCACCCATTCGCTTGGCTGCGGCGAGAATCATGAGGTCGGAGAAGTCGTCGTTGGATTGACTGTATTGGTGGAATGCGTAGGCAACGTCTTGCGCGTTCTCCACAATTAGACCATCTTTTTCCATCAGGTTCAGCATTGCGTTGACAATGCGGCTGCGGGAGAAATCATAGGACCTTTCGAGAACCCAGACTACTTCGAGCGCCACTTCTCTGCCTACAAAACCAGGCATCTCCGGAGTGAGACTATCAATAAGTGACACGGCTGCTTTGGCCTGTGCAGGGATGTCGTCAACAAAGTATCGGAGCAGCACGTTGGTATCAACGGCGAGCACGTTCACGCACTTTCTGGGTGATGGCCTCATCCATGTCTTCCAGGGATTTGGGTGGGCCGTCGTAGCGTAAAGATCCAAATAGCCGGCTCCCGGCAAGAACGGGGAGGATTCGGACTTCGCCTTCCAAGATGAAGAACCTCACCTGGTCGCCTGGCTTTAGAGAGAGGGCTTTCAAGGCCGATTCGGGCAGGGTTATCTGCCCCTCAGGGGAAATGGTGGACTTGGGTATGACAACTCCGTCTTGCGCTTGCATTGGTGATTTCCCTCATCGCAATTTCCATTATATTGTAGGAGATGTTGAGGGCTAGGGCAATCTCGTACTATGTAGGGATACAGTGGGAAGGGCAGCCCTAACGCGGAAACTCTGCGCGGCTACAACATCGTTGTCTGGCTGCCGTGAACGGTGACGTTGGCCATCTCTTCCAGCCCCTTGACGTAGGACTGAGTGCCTTCCTCGCCTAGACCCTTCTGGGCCAGCAGGTAGAAGAATTGCCGGGCCACAGCGGACACGGGCATGGGCAGTTCCATCTCCTGGGCGGCCTGGTTGACGAGCCGCTGGTCCTTCAGCATCAGCTTCACAGAGAAGCCGGGATTGAAGTCACGCTGGAGGATGCGGGAGCCGAGGTTTTCCAGCTGCCAGGAGTTGGCGGCTCCGCCGGTGACGGCTTGGAAGACTTTGTCCAGGTCCACGCCGGCCTTTGCGCCCAGAAGCAGACCCTCGCAGACGGCGGCGAGAGTTCCGGCGACCATGACCTGGTTGACCAGCTTGGCAACCTGTCCCATACCGCCGGGACCTATGTGGATGATGCGGGACCCCATAGCCTGTAGGACAGGCAGGGAACGTTGGAAGACGTCCGGTTCGCCGCCGACCATTATAGAAAGAGTGCCGTCGACGGCGGCCCAGGAGCTTCCGCTGACGGGAGCGTCCAGCATGTGAGCGCCCTTTTCAGCGAGCAGGCCGCCGATTTGGCGGGTGACGGAGGGGGCGATGGTGCTCATGTCGATGATCACCGTGCCTTCCCGAACCCCTTCTATGATGCCGTTCTTGCCCAGAATTACCTCCTCGACATCTGGAGAGTCACTGACCATTACTATGACGACGGATGAGCGTTGAGCGACTTCCTTGGGGGAGTCTGCCACGGCGGCTCCCTTGGATGCGGGTTCCTGGGTCTTGCTGCGGGTGCGGTTGTATACCGCCAGGGGGTATCCGGCCTTGATGAGGTTCAGGCTCATGGGCAAGCCCATTATGCCCAGTCCAACGAATCCAACGGTCTCCTTGCTAGTCATAGTTGCTCCTCTTGTCGGGAATTGGGGATCTTGGCCAATGTACCCAAGATGACAGGTTGCGTCAATGCGACGCGCGGGCTCAGCGGGGTTTGGGGGGTTGTGCTAGAATATGCGCTGATATTTTGGGCGGGAGGTATCGCTATCAAGATCCACGAATATCAGTCCAAGGAATTGTTGGCTAGCTGCGGTGTGCCGGTTCCCCGGGGGAGAGTGGCTGCGACGCCCGAAGAGGTTGTGGAGATATGCCGGGAGTTGGGTGGGAAGGCGGTGGTGAAGGCCCAGGTGTACGCCGGGGGCAGGGGCAAGGCGGGCGGAGTGAAGCTGGTGAATTCTCCCGAGGAGGGTCGGCAGTTTGCCCAGGGGCTTCTTGGGACCCGCCTGGTGACTGCGCAGACGGGACCGGAGGGCGCGCCGGTTCGTCGGGTCTTGGTGGAGGAACCGGCCCAGGTTGACCGGGAGTTGTACCTGGCCCTGACGGTGGACCGGACGGTGCAGGGGCCGGTGCTCATTGCCAGCGCCGCCGGGGGTATGGAGATAGAGGAGGTGGCCGAGACCCAACCCGACGCCATTACCCGTGAGGGTGTGGACATTGCCGTAGGGTTGCAGCCCTTCCAGGCTCGCCGCATTGCCCGGGGGTTGGGTCTGGATGCAAGGCAGCAACGCAGCGCTACCCAGATAATGACGTCGATATACAGGCTCTTTATGGAGCGGGATTTGACGTTAATTGAGATCAACCCCCTGGTCGTGGCCAAGGATGGCAGCCTGGTGGCGGTGGACGCAAAGATTAGCGTGGAAGACGACGCTCTATTCAGGCAGAAGGATCTGGCTTCTTGGGGCGACCCTGAACAGGAGACGCCCTTGGAGGTGGAGGCCGCCGAGTACGGCATCTCTTACGTGAAGCTGGATGGCTCTGTGGGATGTCTGGTCAACGGGGCCGGACTGGCCATGGCCACCATGGACCTAGTGCGTGGCGCCGGTGCTACGCCCGCCAACTTTCTGGACGTGGGCGGCGGCGCCGACGAGGCGAAGGTGGCGAAGGCGGTAAACATCATGCTTTCGGACCCGGACGTTAAGAGCATCTTGGTGAACATTTTCGGGGGAATTC
>CAYNJI010000167.1:0-333 GCA_964397605.1 uncultured Dehalococcoidia bacterium
GTGGGTGAGTTGTAGGACGTGTCCCCTGTCATAGGTCCCGGCACCGAGACGATTGACGGCGGCGGAAAGACCGTGCTCCCGGGGTTTATCGACGCCCACACCCACGTCATGAGCAGCGGAGTCCGCCACGTGGCCCAGGAGGACTGCGACCTGCGCTCCATCGGCGAAATTCAAGAGGGCCTCAAGGGACGCGCCGTCGACACGCTCGCCGGCGAGTGGGTGCTGGGCTTCAAGTTCGACGACACCAAGACCTCTGAGCAGCGCTTTCTCCACCGCCGCGACCTGGACGCAGTTTCCAACGAGCACCCCGTCATGGTTGCCCACCAGGCGGGC
>CAYNJI010000167.1:343-2874 GCA_964397605.1 uncultured Dehalococcoidia bacterium
TCCCAACACCGGCGAACTCGACGGTCGTGTCTACGGCGCCGCCATCTATCCCGTTCTCCGGGAGGTCCTGCCGCCCCACACCGACGACGACCGGCGTCGCGGTCTGGCCCTCATCTGTCGCATGTTCTCAGAAGCGGGCCTCACCAGCGTCCATGACGCCATGGTCTCCAACGACGATCTGCGGGTATACCAGGAGGCCAAAGACGCGGGCGAGCTTCCTCTCCGGGTTTACCTGCTAATGTACCGCGACCACTTCCCCGCCCTCCGCGACGCGGGCGTTCGTACCGGTCTTGGCGACGACCGGCTCCGCATCGGGGGGATCAAGATGGTGGCCGACGGGGCCATCGCCACCCGCACCGCATATCTCTCGCAGCCCTATATCGGCAGCTGCTGTGATCACGGCCTAGCCGTCATGGACGCGGAGGAGACGGAGCGGAGGGTCCTTGAGATGCACCGCGCCGGCTTCCAGGTGTGCATCCACTCCAACGGCGACCAGGCCATCGACATGGTTCTGACGGCCTACGAGAAGGCCCAGCGCGCCTTTCCCAGGAAGGACCCCCGGCACCGCATCGAGCATTGCAGCTTGGTCAACCCGGACCTGCTGCAAAGGATGAAGGCCCTTGGCTGTGTGGTTACGCCCTTCTGCTCCTACGTCTACTACCACGGAGAAAAGATGCGATTTTACGGGGAGGAGCGGCTGAAGTGGATGTTCGCCCAGAGGTCCTTCATTGACCAGGGCATCAACTCCACCGGGGCAGCCGACTACCCTTGCAGCCCACTGCCGCCCCTGATGGGCATCCAGAGCTGCGTCACACGGGAAGACTATTCCGGCCAGGTTTGGGGTCCTGAGCAGCGAATCACCGTTGAAGAGGCCCTGAAGCTTTACACCATTAACGGCGCTTACGCCTCCTTCGAGGAGGACATCAAGGGTTCCATTGAGCCGGGCAAGCTGGCGGACATGGTGATTCTGGGCGAAGACCCGAGGGCCGTCGATCCCCGGACTATCATGGATATTCCGGTGGAACGGACCATCGTGGGCGGAGAGACGGTCTATCGGCGGGACTGAGTTCGTCGGGCTGTTCACATCTCCGTCCCATTATAGTTGTCAAAAATACCCCACGCGTCGGCCTACCGACCTCAGGGAAAGGACACTCTTTCTCACTAGTTGGGATTCGCAGTTCCCGAGGATTCCAGGTCAGTATCACTCCTTAAAGTCCCACGTGTTAGGCGTAAAACGAGGAAAAATGAGCCTAAATACCAGAAATTCACGTTAACTTGCATTTAGGTCTAGTGAATCCTGGGTTTATGTACAGTACGATTAAACAAATTACGAACGGGGGTTATAGGAATGCAAGCCTACTGCGTAAAGTGCCGAGCTTCCCAGGAGATGAGCGACCCGGAGCAGATCACCATGAAGAACGGCCGGCCGGCCACTCGCGGCGTCTGCCCGGAATGCGGCACCAAGATGTTCCGCATCGGCAAGGCCACGGCTTAGCAGCTGTAACCTAATCCAATTGACTTTACGGGCGCGCAGCCCTCAGAGGCGTCGGGGATAGCCCGGGCCGGTGGCTTTTGCGCCCTTGGTTCCGGCGCGTCATTACTTTAACAGGGCGGCTTTGACAGAACGACGCTCCTCTGCTATCTTCGCGCCTGCATCAAATTAAATGCTAGCGAGGCAGCCGTTGACTTGGGCCGACATTCTGGTTGCCGCCCTCAAGAAGGCGGGAATCTCACTAATCGCATACGTGCCGGACATCAGCATCCACCAGGCTACCAAGCTGATGGAGGAAGACCCCTACTTCCAGGTAGTGTCATCCACCAGGGAGGAAGAGGCCATTGGCGTAGCCGTGGGGGCCTATGCCGTGGGGCGCAGGTCCGCCGTATTCATGCAATCCAGCGGCTTGGGCAACTGCATCAACGCCATTGCCAGTCTCTGCCTCCCCTGCAGGACGCCGATACCCTTCTTCATAAACCTCCGCGGCGAGTTGGGAGAATTCAACATAGCGCAGGTGGCCATGGGGAGGGCTTCAAAGCCGATCCTGGACATTCTGGGCATTCCCCACTACACCCTCACCACCACCGAACAGTTGGAAGTCATCCTCGACGGCGCCCTGGACCTCTGCTACGCAAGCCGGGAGCCCGTGGCGCTGTGCATGACACCCCTGCTCCATAGAGGTTCCCTTGCATAGAATAGAAGCAACAAAGGTAGTCCTCGAGCAGGCGGGGGACCGGCCCATCGTCAGCAATCTCGGTCCCACCACGGACGAGCTCTGGCACGCAGGCCACAGAAACCGCAACTTCTATACCTGGGGGTCCATGGGCTGATGAACTTGGGGACGGTCGCTTCCATCGGACGGGAGAAGCCGGAGAATCTCATCGTCATCGTTTGGGACAACGAGGAGTGGGGACAAACGGGGCATCAATCCTCTCATACCGCAATGGGGACCGATCTGGAGCGGGTGGCCCAGGGCTGCGGCATACTCCGAACCGCCACCGTCAGCAGCGAGGAGCAGCTTGAGACCGTCCTCAAG
>CAYNJI010000168.1:0-920 GCA_964397605.1 uncultured Dehalococcoidia bacterium
CTTCGGTCTCAGGCCACGATTGTCTACTTGTACACCGGTACGGCAAACTCCATATGTCGCACCGGCCCGAAGTTGCCCATGTTGGCTTCGTATTCGGCCACCACTTCAGGGTCTACGGCCGCTTCCGGCAGTATCCAGAACATGGGGACGGTGCCGAAGTTTTCGTACATCCACTGGCCGGAGATTAGCTCCAACTCGTCCAGCCTATCGGCGTCGACGGTCTGCTCGTACTCCTTATAGTGCTCCAGGAGCACCTGGTCTTGCCAGACGGGGACGCCGGAGAAGAGGCCGTTGCTCCAGGTGCCGGAGATATAGCCTGGGCCAACGCCGAACCTGTAGCCCACGAGGGTGCGTCCGTATTGGTAAGTCTGGGTATTGCTGATGACGAGGCCGTAGTCCAAGGTGGTGAAGTTGGTTTTAACGCCGATGGCGTTCCAGTAGGGAAGGGTGGCCTCCGTGATGTCCGGGGCCTCCGGGAACCCCGACATGTTGGGGGCAACGACAACGTTGAGTTCAAGGCCGTCGGGGTAGCCTGCTTCTGCTAGGAGGGCCTTGGCCCGGTCCGGGTCGTAGGGGTAGGGGGTCCATTCGGGATTAAAGGCTCTGCGGGTGGGCATCATGCCATGTACGGCCTGGAGGAAGGCGCGGTCCCCCAGGAAGACCTCTCGGAGCTCCTCCCGGTTGATGGCGATGTTCAGAGCTTCTCGCACCCTAACGTCATTGAGGGGGTCGTCGGGGTCGTAGTTCTCCCCGTAGCTCGAGTTCCGGTACGTGATAGGTTCGGGGAAGAAGAGGGGGAAGACGAAGAAGTAGGACATGCCGGGGAGGGTGCTGCGGACGCGTTTGAAGCCCGCGGCGGTGGCGCCTTGCATGAGCAGGGCGGGGATACTAGCTATGTGGGTCTCTCGGGCGATCAGCAT
>CAYNJI010000168.1:930-2864 GCA_964397605.1 uncultured Dehalococcoidia bacterium
GGTTCCGGCACGTAGAGGAAATTAACCTCAGCGAACTCCGGTATCTTCCACCAGTGGTCGTCACCTGGATCCTTGAAACGCTCCACGAGGAGACCCTCGCCTACGCTGAAATCGACGAAGGTAAAGGGGCCGGTGCCGATGGGATTATCGGAATAACCTTCCTCACCCTCACTGTCCCAGTGGTCTGCGCTAAGAATAGGGAAGACGGACGCTTCGGATACGTCCTGGATTAGGAAGGGTGTGGGAGACTGAAGGTTGAAAACGACCTTGTAGGGGTCGGACGTATCGATGTTGACGGAGTCGCCCACCCAGTTGACCCAGGTTGTGCGCCGGTAGCTGAGGCTGGACTCCAGGGTGGTGACGTCGTAGGAGCGGCGAACATCCTTGGAGGTGAACTCTGTGCCGTCGTGGAACATGACGCCCTTGCGAAGGTCGAATGTCCAGGTTCTGCCGTCGGGGGACATGGACCACTCAGTAGCCAGCATGGGCACATTGGCTTCGGTATAACGGTCCATCCAGATGAGCTGGTCGTAGATGGTGCGCAGCACGCCGGTGGAGCTGCCGCTGTTCTGAGTGTGGTACATGGTGGTCTGCGAGCCGGGGGGCGAGATGGCAAGTATGAGCTGGGAGGAAACGGGAACTTTGGGCTCCGGTGTCATTATCGCCGTAGGCGTGGGTGTGGGACGTGGCGTAGCGGTAGTCGTAGGGGCTGCAGTGGCTCTGGGGGTGGCTGTCGGCCGCGGCGCTGCAGTAGGGGCTGCGGTGGGCGCTGGGGCTGCCATGGTGGGGGCAGGGGTGGGGGCCATGGTTGCCGGAGGCGCGGCTGTGGGCGCTGGCGCGGGAGCGGCGGTGGCCGCCGGTTCGTCATCGCCTCCGCAAGCAACGATGAACAGCAGAAGGGTTGCGGCCAGCAGGGCGAGAATGGCGTGTTTCAGGGATAGAAGGGGTTGTGAAGTCATAGCAACCTCCTAGGGTCTGATGGCGGAAGGCTAGCACTGCGGGTTGGGACTGTCAACTTGACAATACGATTATGAATTATCGAATTGCATATAGTGTGCTACTTTCTATTGTGGAAGCAACTAGAAGTACGTATTTTTACATGTAACAGTGCGAGGATATCGCTAATTTAGCAATCGTTTCCGCTTTTCTCGGCCGTCGTAACGAGCGTGGTGGCTGTCGTGGATTTGTGCGGTGTAGGCAGAAAGAGAGGAGGCCGGCCCAGAACGGGCCGGCCTCCTCTTGGCGTTCTTTCGGAACGTGGGGGTAGGGGGTTACTTGTAGACGGGCTTGGTGAACTCGTGGTGGCGCACCGGGCCCATGTGAAGCATGTTAGCTTCGTATCCCTGCAGGACCTCCGGGTTGTAGCCCACCTGCGGGAAGAGGAAGAAGAGGGGGATGATCAGGTGGTTGGCGTACATCCAGTCGCCGGTCTTGTGGATGCGGGTCAGGACTTCCTCGGGAAGGACTTGCTGCTTCAGGTCCACGAAGAGCTCGTCCAGCTCTGGGTACTCCCAGATGGAGGAGCCGCAGCCGCCTGCGACGTTGCTCATGGGGAAGCACCAGCCCAGGGGCGCTGGACCGGTGGCGTAGCGCATCATGAAGACGGTGCGACCCAGGTTACGTTCCCTCTGGAGGCGTAGGATTTCAGCGAACTCCACCACTTCGATGTCGGCAGAGAGGCCTATGGCACCCCAGTCTGAGTGGATTGCTTCGCCAACGTCGGGGCCTTCGGGCACGCCAGCCATATTGGGGGCCATCATGAGGTTGAACTGAAAGCCGTCCGGGTAGCCGGCTTCGGCCAGAAGCTCCTTAGCCCTGTCGGGGTCATAGGGATAGGGGTAGCCGCGTCCCTCGCAGCCGGTGCCGCCGGTTGGTCCGGGATGGGGGAACCATTCGTCCTTGCAGTCGTAGCGGTAGGGCGGGACGTTGTGAAT
>CAYNJI010000169.1:0-2829 GCA_964397605.1 uncultured Dehalococcoidia bacterium
GGGCAAATAGACGCCGGAAAAAGATTGATGCTATGATGTTTTCGCTATGGAAACGACCAAAATGACACTGACTCTGGACAAGGATTTGGCGGATGCCCTGAAGGAACGTGCGCGGGACTTGAATCAGTCCATCAAGCAAGTGGTCAACGACGCGTTGCGACAGGGACTCTCGGCAGGCGTGAAGGAGTCCCCACGGCCACCGTATCGGTTGAAGCCCTTTAATAGCGGCTTTGCGCCGGGGGTTGACCCAACGAAGCTCAATCAGCTGAACGACCAATTAGAGCTTGAGGAATTTCTCCGGAAACTGAACAAGTGATTGTCCCGGATCTGAATTTGCTGATATATGCCCATAATGACGAAGCATCCCAGCATGTTGCAGCGCGCCGGTGGTGGGAGGGGCTGTTGAGCGGACAGGAGCGGGTCGGTCTTCCTTGGGTGGTAATCACCGGCTTTGTACGGTTGATGACGCATCCCCAATCGGTGGCGCGGACAATCTCGCCGGATGCGGCCATGGATTACGTGCAGCACTGGTTAGAATTTCCTCACGTGGCGCCGTTGAATCCTGGCAGTGAGCACCTTGTCCACTTTCGGCACTGCTTGGCCACCGTGGGAGTTGGTGGAAACTTGGTGACGGATTGTCACATTGCGGCCATTGCCATGGAGCACCAGGCGGAAGTCCATTCCAACGACGGGGACTTTGCCCGGTTTCCAGGATTGTTGTGGCGCAATCCCCTCTGACGCACGGGTGGTGGAGAGAGTTAGCGGACGGATCACCCGATTCTTAGCTGCGCTCGTAATTGCTTGGCGGGCGGCCTGAGGTTGAAAGGCGGGGTTTCGATAGCTACAATGCATGGGCGATGACAGGTTCTTTCTTACCGGCGATTAGCTGATGCCCCAGAGAGTCGCCATAGTCGGCGTTGGCTTCACAGCCTTCCGTCCCTTATCTCCCGAGGCTTCCTTCAGGGAGTTGATCTTCGAGGCGGCGGTGAAGGCATACTCAGACGCCGGCATCGAGCCGGGGCAGGTGGATACCTTCGTCTCAGTGAGCGAAGACTACCTGGAAGGTACGGCCATCGCCGACGAATACGTTCCGGACCAGCTAGGCGCGGTCTTGAAGCCCGTGCACACCATCACCGCCGACGGCATCACGGCTCTCGGCTCCGTATTTCTACAGCTGCAGACTGGAGAGTTTGACATTGCCGTGGTGGAAGGGCGCTCCAAGGCTTCCAACATTCTCTACCCTGCCCACGTGGAAGCAATGGCCCTAGACCCGGTGAATGTGCGCCCCTTGGACCTGCATCCCAGGTTTGTGGCGGGGTTGGAGATGCGGGCGTTTCTGGAGAATTCCGGCAACACAGAGGAGCAGACGGCGGCGGTGGTAGTGAAGAATAGAGAGAATGCTCAACTAAATCCCATGGCGGCCTACGGAGTTAGCATGTCCGTTGAAGACATAATGACGTCTAAGGTTGTTGCGGATCCCCTGAGAGAGGAGCAAAGTGCACGAACGGCTGACGGGTCCATCGTCATGGTTCTGGCGACGGAAGAAGCGGCAGCGAAGATGCATGGCCGTCCAGTTTACATAAAAGGCATAGGTTGGGGTCAAGAAACCCCGAACCTTGAGGAGAGGGAGTGGGGACGCGTGGGTTACGCCGAGGATGCCGCCCGCCGGGCGTACAAGATGGCGGGAATAGTGGATCCGTCACGGGAGATTCAGATAGCGGAAGTGGATGACACCTTTGCCTACAAGGAACTCCAGCACCTGGAGGCGTTGGGACTGGCGCCCGCTGGCCGTTCCGGTGAGATGCTCCTAGAGGGTGTATTTAATTGCGGTGGCAATTTGCCCGTCAATGTTTCAGGCGGGAATTTGGGTTGTGGCTACACCCACGACCTTTCAGGGCTTCGAAGCGTCTTAGAGCTTGTACTCCAGTTAAGGGGTAGGGCAGGCCAGCGTCAGTTAGAGTCTGTCAGCGTGGGACTGGCTCAATCGTGGCGAGGCATACCAACGGCCAGCGGCGGTGTGGCCATTCTGGAGGCCTCTCAATGAGGAGACGTCGTGGCTTATAGGAATCGGGTGGCAGTCCTGGGAGCCGGGTTGACCCGGTTCATGCGCCGCGCCTTGGAGACGCCCAAAGAGCTGGCATTCCATGCGGCCCGTGCGGCCTTGGACGACGCTTCGCTGCAGATTGACGACATGGACGCAGTGGTGTCGGTGACGGCCCCGGACGCCTTTGATGGCGTGCACATGAACGGGGAATACCTGGCCGACGGGTCCGGCGGTCGGGGGAAGCCCTTCATGCGCAGCTACGTGGGCGGCGGCTCCGGTGTATTTGGCATCATCAACGGCTGGTATCACGTCGCCAGCGGCCATTTCGACACCTGCTTGGTGGTGGGCGAAGAGAAGATGTCATCGGCCCTTCCACATCCTCAGGGGTGTTTCAACGCCATTTACGACCAGTTCTTGGAACGGCCCTTGGGCGTGAACCTACTGTGGATCTTCTCCCTGGAGATGAACCGGTACATGAACGCTCACGGGGTGCCGATGGAGATTTTTGCTCGTGTAGCTCAGAAAAATAAGCGCAACGGCATGGACCATCCTTCGTCACAATCCGGCATCTCGGGAGATTTTACCATTGAACAGATAATGGACTCGGAGGTAATGGCCTGGCCGGTGCAGCGGCTTATGGTTTCGCCCATCAGCGACGGCGCGGGGGCCATGGTGCTTGCTTCCGAGGAGTTTGTGAAGAAACGGGGTCTGGATCCGGTATGGATAGAAGGGGTGGGCTGGAACCTGGACACTTCCTTCTGGACCAACCGGGACTTGTACTATCC
>CAYNJI010000170.1:0-2828 GCA_964397605.1 uncultured Dehalococcoidia bacterium
GGGGGAAGGGGTCTACAGGGGACAGCGGGGATGGGTCCCCGCATGCGCGAGGACAACGGGAGGGGAATGGGTGGGTGTAGGGCGGACGCTTGCTTGAAGTTAGGTATGGGGGTAGAATCCCAACGGTAACTGCAGTAGAGAGGCGCCGCGCAATGTTCTTCAACCGAAGGCTGTTCAGATTCACCGAGGGAGTTAGGCTCAGGCTTGTCCTGGCGTTAATCTTCGGTCTACTGGCTGCCGCAACCGGCGTCAGCCGCTTGGCCCTTTCCGGCTACGCCATTGCGCTGGTGATTCGTGGCGCACCCTCTAATGAGATCATCCTGGTCGTTGTAGGAGTGGTGGCTTCCGCGATACTCCGGGGTCTGTTCCAGTACCTGAAGGAGATAACGGGGCATCTGGCGTCAGTTCGCGTGCAGGCGAAGATGCGGCGAGAACTCTACCAGCGAGCGCTGATTCTGGGTCCTGGCGCACTCGACCAGAAACGGGCCGGGGACGTGCTGGTCTCACTGGTGGAAGGTGTGGACCAGTTGGAGACCTACTATGGGGAGTATCTGCCGCAGATGGGGGTGGCGGCGCTCACGCCCATCGGGATATTCATATTCATGGCCTTCCTGGACGTACCCACCGCCGCGATATACCTGGGCTTTGCCCTGTTTACCCTGTTTGCTCCCCTAATGTTCCACCATTGGAACACGGTCAGCAGTGCGAGGCGACGCGAAGCCTACGGCGATCTCAGCGCCGAATTTCTTGACAGCGTTCAGGGGTTGGCGACGCTGAAGGCTTTCGGCCAGAGCCGTGCCCGGGGAGAGATGCTGGCAACCAAGGCGCGCGAGGTCTACCAGCGGACCATGCGGATTCTGTTCATGAACGTGGGGACCACTGGAGCCACCTGGTTCGGGATAACAGCCGGAGCGGCGGTCGCTCTCGGCTTCGGTGCGGTGCGGGTGGCCGACGGTTCCATGGGCTTGGCCACGCTGCTGGTGGTCCTGATGTTGGGGGTGGAGGTTTTCCGGCCCTTGAGAGAGCTAACCATGCTCTATCACAAGGGGATGCTGGGGATGTCTGCCGCCACCGCGGTCTTCGACCTGCTGGATGCCAAGCCGCTGGTGGAAGACGTGGAGCCGGAGGCCGTGCCTGCAGCCGCTCCTTCGTTGGAACCAACGCTGAAATTCGAAGACGTTACCTTCGCTTACCCAACGGGCCGGGGCGACGCCCTTAGCAACCTTTCTTTCGAGCTTCGGGCTGGTGAGACCCTGGGAGTGGTGGGACGGAGCGGGGCGGGCAAGAGCACGCTGGTCTGGTTGGCGCTGCGCTTCTTCGACCCGACCCAGGGACGGATACTCCTGGGAGGTAAGGATATCCGCACGATGCCGCTTTCGACGTTGCGAAAGCACGTGGCGGTGGTTGCGCAGGACACCTATCTGTTCCATGGTACGATAGCCGATAATCTGCGGCTAGGGAACCCCGACGCCACTCCGGAGGAGATGCAGGAGGCGGCCAGGGCGGCCAACGCCCACCAGTTCATCGGGGGCCTGCCCAACGGGTATAACACGGTTATCGGCGAGCGGGGTATTCGGTTGTCCGGAGGACAGCGGCAGCGCATAGCCATTGCGAGGGCGCTGCTGAAGGACGCACCCATTCTGCTTCTGGACGAAGCGCTTTCCAACGTGGACACGGAGAACGAGTCGATAATTCAGCAGGCGTTGAACCGGCTGATGAAGGGTCGAACGACGCTGGTGAAAGCGCACCGGCTTTCCAGCGTTATATCCGCAGACCGGATTCTGGTTTTGGATGAGGGACGGCTGGCGGAGGAGGGAGTCCATCGCCAGTTGATGAGCCGCGGCGGGGTGTATCGAAGCCTCATGGAGGCGCAGATGGAAACGGAGGCGGTGGAGATTTCGCCGCTTCTGGCCACGGCGACGGAGGCCGTTCCGACGGAAACGGACACCTACAACGGGGAATGGACGGGTCGGGGTTCCCAGGAATACTTGCAGGAGCCGAGCATAATCAGCGCGACGGCGTCCGACATGAGCTGGTTCCAGGTCTTTGGCCGGCTACTCCAGTTGGTGATGCCGTGGAAAAAGGCGCTAACTTTGGCCTTCATTCTGGGCATTCTTCGCGTCTTCGTGCTGATTGGAATAGGAGTCACCGGCGCGCTCATAGTGCGTCAGGTGGCTCTTGGAGAAGAATTCGGAGCTCTGCTCGTAGTGCTTGGCGTGATGGCCGTGCTCACGCCGATTCTGCATTGGGCAGAGTCGTGGGTGTCCCACGACATGGCGTTCCGGCTGTTGGCCGAGATGCGCATCGCGATGTACGAAAAGCTGGACCCCCTTTCGCCCGCGTATCTGGTCCGCCGAAGGTCAGGGGATATCGTCGGGCTGGTAACGAGCGACATAGAAACAGTCGAGTACTTCTTTGCTCATACGATAGCACCTGCCTTCGTGGCCGTGACGGTCCAGTGGCCGTTGGCCATCATTCTGCTGCCGTTCCTGTTCTTGGTGGCGCTGACGCCCTTCTACGCAAATAAGACGCTGGACCGGGTGGCGTCGCGCTCCCGCCAGCAGTTGGGCGAAATCAACGCTCACATGGTGGACAGCGTTCAGGGAATGCGGGAGATAGTTGCCTTCGGTCACGAGGAGCAGCGGTTGGCGGAGGTGCAGGAGAATCAGCGGAAGTTTGCCGCGTACCGGATAACCTTCTTCAAGCACCTGACGCTGCAGAAGGTAGCAATAGAAGTCTGCATTGGGCTTGGGGGCATCGCCGTCCTCGGCGGGGGGGCATACTTCGCCACCCAAGGGAATCTGACGGGGAACCTGCTGCCACTTTTG
>CAYNJI010000171.1:0-2810 GCA_964397605.1 uncultured Dehalococcoidia bacterium
TACTTGCCCGAGCCTACGGTAGTCATGGCCGATCCTCCTCCGGGTTGCGAGATTCTGTGATTTAGGGATGCGCTACAACCCATGCGGTTGTTGTGGCACTTTCGGGCCTGGCGTCAACGCGTTCTGGGCAAATGGTACTCCATATTAGCCGGTATACCAAGGGCCTAGGCGTTGACAGGCAAAAATTTAGAGTCTAGCCTAAGCATCTGATCTCATCGGGGCCATTGAACAAACGGAGGGATTTAGGGACGACTTTCGTCGTTGGGTGACCTGTGCGGAATGCCCGCAGAAGTTAGGGAAGGACCGATAGTTGAGAGCTATTAGAGTGTCTACGGCATCTGCATTAGCCGCCCACGTTCTTGCTTGGGCAGCAGGCCTCCTCCTAATCTTCTGGCCCGCTTACAGTGGCCAGTCCGTAACAGCGGAACTTGATGGTGAAGCTGTGGCAGAGGCCACGCGCACCTCGGCTACGTTGGTAGAAGTGAACGGCCTCAACGTTTTACTCTTACTGTTGGTGCCCGTTCTGCTGACCGGGAGCGCCTTATTGTCTATTCTCTTCGCGCACAAGAGACAGGTCATCCGAATGGCGATTCTCTGGACGCCAGTAGTCTTGCTGCTGGGATTCTGTATTCTGGCTATATTCTCTATCGGTATATTCTACCTGCCCGCCGCTCTTGCAGTTCTTGTAGCCGCAATAAGTGACCTTTCCGGCCAAAAGACCATTGGTGAAGGCCAACATCAATAGGCAACGGATTTCTGAAGCACTATGGGAAGGGGAATGTTGAGGGTAGGCCGACAAGATTCCTCAAGGAACCCGGGATCAGATTATGGGGTGGTGGGGCTATTTGGATGGGAAGTTAAGGGGCACCCACTTCTTCTTCGATGCCAAGGTCTTTGACGAGGTCCCAGATGTTGCTCCAAGTGGCGTCTTCCACAAAGATGCCATCACGTCGGCGCTCTTGCTCCGTTCGCCACTCCAGTTCTCCGGGGTAGAGAACTTCCTGGAAGCCCTCCGCGGTGGGTGAGGCTTTCACGAAGCGGGCGAATTCGTCCACGCTGGCCTTGAACTCCTCCAGGGGGCGAAAGGCGGAAACGTTAAAGACGGCGATGAAGCAACCATCGTTGTGACGCCCATGGGGGTCTATGCCGAAACCGAGGCCGGTAAGAAGGCCGGAAAGCACTTCTACGATGAAGGAGAGGCCATATCCCTTGTGTCCCTGGTCGGCGCCCAGGGGCAGAATGGCGCCCCCGTCCTCGTAGTCCTGCGGGTTCGTCGTGGGCTGGCCGTGCCGGTCTACCACCCACGAGTTAGGGATCTGCTGATGGCGGTTGAGGGCCAGGCTTATCTTGCCGGCAGCCACGGCGCTTGTGGCCATGTCCAGCAGGACGGGGCCTTTCAGGTTGCTGGGGATGGCAATGGACAGCGGGTTGGTGCCCAGCCGACGGTCGCTGCCGCCGAAGGGGGCCACTGCCTTCGGACCCTGCCCGGAATCTGCGGTAATGAGGCCAATCATACCGGCGTCGGCGGCCATGCAAGGGTAGTCGCCCAGCCTCCCGATGTGGCTCTGCTGGTATACCGTCATGGCAGCCACGCCGTGGGTCTTGGCCTTCGCAACGGCCATATTCATAGCCCGTTCAGTGACAACGTAACCGAAGCCCCAGTTGCCGTTGATTCTTGCTGTTGTTGGCGTCTCGTCCTGCACCTCGAAGGGCGCGCCGGGGACGATATGGCCGACGCGGATGCGTTGGGCGTAGACAGGCACCTGGATGACCCCGTGAGAATCGTGGCCCGCCAGGTTGGCCCGCACGACGTGGGTTGAAACCACCTCCGCCTCCTCGGAAGTGGCGCCCATGGCAACGAAAATGGAGCGGCAGACTTTGTGCAGGTAAGAATGGTGGAAGGTGGGCATGGCTTTTATCCTCCAGGTCTCGTAATTGCTTGGTTAGTGGATGACTATGGCCTAGCTGGGCCAGCTTTCGTTCTGGAAGGGGGCCTCCCAGAAGAGATACTCGTATCGGGTGCTGACGACGTACACTTCTTCCATGCGCCGCTCCGTAGCCGGGCCTTGGCGGGCGGCTAGGTCGTCGGCCAGGTTTCGGACCCAGAGGGCCAGGTTGTGGAATTCCTCCGATGCGTACATCTCTATCCATTGAGCATACAGCGGGGCGTGTTGGGGCGGGCCCTGGGCGTTCAGGTGGCGGCCAATCTCCCAGTAACCCCACTGGCACGGCAGCAGGGCCGCCACCAGCTCCGGGTAGGAGCGGCGGTTGGCCACGGAGAGGAGGAACTGGGTGTAGGCTTTGGTGGTTGGTGACGGAAGGGTCTCCTCCAATTCCTGCCGGGAGATGCCAAACTGGCGGCAGTAGTCCCGGTGGAGTTCCATCTCCGTATTGAGGGTCTCGTGGAGAAGGCGGGCAAACCAGCTCATGGACTCCAGGGTCTCGGCGCGGGCCGACGCCAGGGCTAGCACTCGGCTGTAGTCAATGAGATAGAGATAGTCCTGGCGAACATAGAACTTGAACTTCTCAACGTCCAAAGAGCCGTCGCCTATGCCGGTTACGAAGGGATGTTGGAGGATGGCGGCGCGAAGGTCTTGGGCTTTCTTCTCTGCCCGTTGGCTGAAGGTCATTGATACTCCTTGAGTCTTGGTTACCCTGTCTCTATCGGAAGGCGGCCCGTCGTTGTTGGGAAAGGCGAGGGTATGATACCAAGCACGGCTCCATAATTCACGTTGCAAAGTCGTGACCCCTGCAATAGTATGAGAAAATGTGAATCAGGGGAGGGCGGAGTGTCCGAAAGAGGGCGGTTC
>CAYNJI010000172.1:0-2790 GCA_964397605.1 uncultured Dehalococcoidia bacterium
GTCCGCCTCACCGTTGTCCTCGCGGATGCGGGGACCCATCCCCTCGCGCCCCCCTCCCCCCTGACACTCTCTCATTGCCCCAACGCCCGCTCCGCTGCTAACCTAGCCCCATGAATATAGCCCCCACATTCGCTACCCCCGGTTCGTATGCCCTACTTTTTTCAAACGAATCACCACGCCTAAAACGATCAATCTCAGGCACGAATTGATACCGATTCGATTACCAAATCGAATCTCCCCCAAAGCTAAAAGAGAGGAAACGAATCGTCTCAAAACCATTCGTTTTCCACTTACCAATCACCCTCTCCCAACTATCTGTCCCCACCCTGTGCTACAATATCCTCCCAGATTTGGGCTTCTGAGGCTATGATTACTCCCGACCACGTCATATATATGGACCATGCCGGCACCACCCCTCCGGACCGCCGTGTCCTGGAGTTCATGCTGCCGTACATGTCCCACTTTTTCGGCAACCCCTCAAGTATCCACAGCGTGGGTCAGGAGGCCAAGAAGGCCCTCGCCGACGCTCGTGAGTCCGTGGCCCGTATTCTTGGGTGCCGCACTAGCGAGGTGGTGTTCACCAGCGGCGGCACCGAGTCGGACAACGCCGCCCTCCGCGGCGTGGCCGACGCCCTTCGTCCCACGGGCCGCCACGTCATTACCACCGCCGTCGAACACCACGCCGTACTCCATACCTGTCAGTACCTGGAGGACTCCGGCTTCGACGTAACCTACCTGCCCGTGAATGAGCACGGCCTTGTCGCCCCGCAGCAGGTGGCGGAAGCCGTCACCTCTGAGACCATCCTGGTGTCCGTCATGTTGGCCAACAACGAGGTCGGCACCATCCAGCCCGTCGCCGAAATCGCCAGTGCGGTGAAGCAGCGTGCGCGTGAGCTCAAGCGGTCCGTCGTCGTGCACACCGACGCCGTACAGGCCGCCGGCTCCCTCGACCTGAACGTGCGAAGGCTGGGCGTGGACATGCTTAGTCTCTCGGCCCACAAGTTCTACGGCCCCAAGGGCGTGGGTCTCCTCTACATCCGTAGAGGGACCCCCTGGCTTCCCCAGCAGCTTGGCGGCAGCCAGGAGAGAGAACGACGCTCCGGCACGGAAAACGTGGCCGGCATCTGCGGCATGGCTATGGCCCTTGATCTGGCCCATGCTGAAATGGAGCAGGTGAGCGCCCACTGCTCCGCCCTGCGGGATAGAATCATCGAAGGCGTCCGCGAGGCCATTCCCAACGCGCGCCTCAACGGACACCCCACCCGTCGGCTCCCTAATAACGTCAACTTCTCCTTTGAAGGGGTGGAGGGCGAACCCATCCTGCTGGGCCTGGACATGGCCGGCATCTGCGCCTCTAGCGGCAGCGCCTGCTCCTCAGGCTCCCTGGAGCCTTCCCACGTCCTTCTGGCCCTCGGACAGTCGGCAGATCTGGCCCGTGGAAGCCTGCGTATCACCCTCGGCAAGCACAACACAATAGAGGAGGTAGACTACCTGCTGAACACGCTGGCAAATCTGGTCAATAGACTGCGCCAGATGCCTTCCCTCAGCGCTACAGGTATGTGATACCCTACTAGGCTATGAAATATCTGAAGAAAACCCCCGTCAAGATAACCGTATTCTCTCTATTTCTCCTTATGGCGTCCTTGCTGACGGCCTCCTGTCTTGGAGGAACATATGGCTTCCTGGGCCGCACCTACCAGGGCGCCATACTCCAAGTCACCCTCGATCAGATAATAATACTGGATGAGGTGGCCTACACCGAGGAGCCGGAATCCACCGAAGTGTTGGTGTTCCAGCGCGATGGCACAGGCGGCAGTGACGAATCTTTGAAGGGAACCTCGTGGGCCCTGGTGTCCTTGGGAGATTCCGATTCTCTGGACTTGCCTGCGTCCGGCGCCGATGTGACCGTCGAATTCAACGAGGGTGGCGAACTGCGTGGCAACGCCGGGTGCAACAACTATTTCTCTAACAACTACAGTGCGGCGGGCGGCATCTTTGTCGCCGGCGCCGTCGGTTCAACCAAAATGGCGTGCGGAGAACCCGCAGGCATCATGGAGCAAGAAACCCGATTCCTGGAACTGTTGGGCGTTGCCGAGTTCTCCACAGTTTCGGGCGATACCCTGACGCTGACGGTTCCCGGTGCGGTGAAGGACTACGTGATTAGGCCCTCTAGTGAAGAGAACCAACTCATGGCCATCCGCACCCGTGTGGGCAACCACGCCGCTACCCGGGTCCAGTTGGACATAGAGGCCCTGCCGCCGGAACTACGCATGGATACGGGCCGCTACAAGTCTGTAAACACCTTCGAGGTCGGCGTACCCACCGAGAGCTTCCACGCCAATAAGAACGTCTACGTTCCCTTCCTCCGGGGAGCTCAGGCGTTGGAAAAAGACTTCCAGTTGGACGGCTGGCTGATCTTCGACGTTCTCAAGGGTTCCGATGTCGAGTCCTTCAAGTGGGAAGCGGGCGGGGACATCATCATCATAGACAACTAAACGGAGGGCGCAGCCGCTGGCTCACAGGTGGCTTGCGCTTCGACCGCTTGCCGTCCCATGCAAA
Source organism: uncultured Dehalococcoidia bacterium (assembly GCA_964397605.1). Classification (GTDB taxonomy): domain Bacteria; phylum Chloroflexota; class Dehalococcoidia; order Lucifugimonadales; genus JAPULR01. The sequence goes on from CAYNJI010000172.1 coordinate 2,560, forward strand.
TCCCTTACCCGTAGGGGCAATCCCTTGTGGTTGCCCTCTCCCCTACCCCCACGGCAAACAAAAAGGAAACCAAGGGGGCCATAATCATCAACTATGGCGACCCTTCGTCAATCATTTGACTTGAGGGGAAAGAACACCGCCCTCAGTGGCGGCTTCAGAGGCTTAGGAATTTCGGTGGCCTACCAGCCAGTACGTCTCTTGCCGCACTTCCCGAGAGTTCCGATGTCGAGT
>CAYNJI010000173.1:0-2772 GCA_964397605.1 uncultured Dehalococcoidia bacterium
GCCTCCTTCGCTATCGCCGCCGCCTTGTCGTACCCGATGGCCGGGGCCAGCGCCGTTCCCAACATCAACCCCCGCTCCACCATCTGCGGACCCGTCTCCGTCGCCTTCAACCCCTTGACGCACTGGTCGGCGAAATTGTCCGCCGACGCCGCCAAAAGGTCGATAGACTCCAGCAGATTGTGCGCCGCCACCGGCATCATCATGTTCAATTCGAAATAGCTGCCCTGGGCCGCCTGCGCGACGGTCAGGTCGTTGCCCACCACCTGCGCCGCCGCCTGTATCACCGATTCCGATATCACAGGGTTAACCTTGCCTGGCATAATCGAGCTGCCCGGCTGGACCTCCGGCAGAGCCAGCTCAGCCAGTCCCGCCCGCGGGCCGGAACCCAGCCACCGGACGTCGTTGGCTATCTTGTTCAGACTCAACGCTATGGTCCGCAGCGACCCGCTCGCCTCCACCACCGAATCCAAGGTGTTCTGGGCCTGGAAGTGATTGTCCGTCTCCCGCACCTGCACTCCCGTCTTCTCCGACAGGCTCCGGCACACTCGCTCGGCGAATTCCGGATGGGCGTTGACTCCCGTACCCACCGCCGTACCGCCGAGGGCCACCTCTCCCAACTCTTCCTGCGCGTGCTTCAGACGGCGGATTCCCCGCTTCACCTGTCCCGCGTAACCCAGAAACTCCTGCCCCAACCGGATGGGCGTCGCATCCTGCAAGTGGGTGCGGCCCGTCTTCACCAGCGGCCAGAACTCCCGGCTCTTCTCCTCCAGCGCTCCCTGCAGATTCTCCAGGGCGGGAATCAGCCGCTCTTTTATCTGCATCAGCGCCGCCAGGTGTATCGCCGTGGGAATAACGTCGTTGGACGACTGGCAGATGTTCACGTGGTCATTGGGGTGGACCCTCCGAGACCCCGGCTTCGCCGCCAAAAGCTCCGACGCTCTATGAGCGATGACCTCGTTGGCGTTCATGTTCGTCGACGTGCCGGACCCCGTCTGGAAGATGTCGATGACGAAGTGCTCGTCGAACCCACCGTCCGCCACCTCCTGGGCCGCCTGGGACATCGCGCCGCCGGTCTCCTCGTCCAGAAGTCCCAATGATACGTTCACCTCCGCCGCCGTTCCCTTTATGAGCGCCAGAGCCTGGATGAAGCTGCGCGAGAACCTTAGATTGCTGATAGGAAAGTTCAAGACGGCGCGCATGGTGGACGCCCCGTAGTAAGCCTCCGCAGGCACCTCCATGGGCCCCATAGAATCCCGCTCGACACGCATCTTTGGTTGGTTGGTGGACATGACGACTCCTTGCACTAGATTTCGGTTTGCTGAAAAAGCATACCCTTTTTGCCCCAAGCCGCCAAGCCGCGACTGCCCACCCACTACCTATTGGATATCTTTCTAGGTCCCGAGAAAAGCCGCCGCCCTACGCTGAATCCGCTACCGACTCCTTCACACCCTCCAACTCCCCCGTCACTACCAGCCTGTGGTTATAGAGGAACCGTGGTACGCACGTGACCAAACTGATTCCCGGGCTGCCTGAATCGTAGACTATCAGCGAGTCCTCATGAATCACCCTGGAAGCCGTCAGTTTGTACAGAAAGGTAGATTCCCCATTTGCTACCGTGGCGTAAACCGGCCCGCTGCGTAGCAAATCCGGAATCTTCGGCAGATCGGCAAACACGTTCCCCTCTCCCTGAATCGGACTCTCTAAGTGTCCAAAGAACCACGCCGTCCCATCCTCTCCTGCGTTGGCCGTCTCTGGAATATGCCCCACAACGTTCTTCGGAGTCTCATACTCTAAGCTGTTGCCCAAGTCCAGAATCCGTAGCGAGATGACTTCGGAGTCCAGATTGATGGCCGGAATGGCGATTCTCACCGGTACAGGCAGAGAATGTCGGGCCGCCGGCGGCACCGCAACAAATTCCGGCACCGACGGATTCACCGGTGCGTAGCCGGCTTCCGACTCCATCGGCTTGGCCCAGAACACCGGATGCAAAACCTCACCCGGAAACATCCTCTGGGCTGCGATGATCTCCGGGGAAAACTCTCGCGATGCTTCGCCCGGTGCCTGCGTTGGCAGTAGCACCTTCGTAGGCGGCACCTCCGTAGGCGCCGGAACGATGAACCTGTCCAAGTCGGAACCTGCCCGCCAGGAATAGATAAAGAAAGCCCCGACGCCCAGCAGTAGCAAAAGACCCAAGCCCAACAGGCCCAAGCCTATGACTGGCCCGAATCGACGCCGCCTACCCTCCCGACCGCTGCTTAACTGCACAGGCCGACTCCCGTTCCTACGTTTGGCCTATGATAGCAGACGCACCCGCTGGGGGGCATCACGGCTTTAGGCTGGCTTGACAACTCACTTTGAGCGCCGTTGCCCCATCGTTTCGCAATGACGACCCAACCGCAGCGGCGAATGCCGCTGCGCACTGAGACCACCTGGTTTAGCCTGCGATCTACCGCATCCGCGGTACGTGAGAAGCGCCGCTGGCTATCGGCTCGTTGAAATAGATGTCTCCGTTGCGAATCTTCATGTTGAAGCCGCAAGTCGGATTGGTGCAAACCCATGCCTTATAGTGCACCGCCGCCCCTTGGCTGCCGTAGTCCGAAAGGGGACATAGTTGGCCCACGTTGCACTTCAGACAATGAGGAAATACGTTTCCTTCCACAACTCCTCCTCCCAGTCCAATCTTATGAGGGAACTCACCCTTGTATTTTCCCCGCTCCCATTCCCTCTTAACAACAATACGGGCAACGGGTATTGGCGGATTTACGCCTAATC
>CAYNJI010000174.1:0-2761 GCA_964397605.1 uncultured Dehalococcoidia bacterium
GCATGGACCACGTTGCGAGACGCCACCACGCCCAACCCACCACCCAAGACCATGGCGGAGATAAGGAAGAAGAAGAACCAGGTCATGTCAGAATTAGGCCTTGGGTTGGGCCTTCTCCTCCTGCGCTGCTTTGTTGGCTGGTCGGGGCCGGCGGGCCGCCGGTCTTCGGCGCGGCGGGGCTTTCTTCTTAAGGGTCGACGGCGGTACCCAATCTTGCTCATCCTGGTACCGCTTGCCCATCTCCAGAAGTTCTATCAGGTCCACGCGGTCGCCGTTTCGCTCGAACACGCTCATCTCGTGCTCATGGCTCATTACGATGGCGTCGAAGTTGCACACGGTGACGCAGATGCCGCACAAGATGCACCGGTTCAGGTTGATTTCAAAGGTGTCGACAATCTTCCGACGCTTGCTTTTGCCTTCCTTATGCAGCGGGTTGTCCTTCATGGTGGCGCTCATGCACTGGGTGGGGCACTGGCGAATACAGACCATGCAGGATGTGCAAAAAGGCTCCTCAACGTCGAAGTCCCACGTCAGCGCGGGGAAGCCCATGTACCGGTCTTCGAGCTTACGCGGCTTGTTGGGGTACTGGTCCGTAACGGGCTTCTTGAACACCGAGGCGATGGTCAACACCATCCCTTTCATGCTAGCTAACATTTCCAACCCTCCCGGGGCGCCTTCCATAGATCTTTGCCAGCCGGACCACCGGCTGGGTGAACCTTCGATACAACCAATATCCTATCACACCCAACACGGCCAGAGACATGACGCTGAGGGTCCAGGCCGGCCAGTCGTAGAACCGGTACACCGCGCAAATGACCACCCCCACGAAGGAGAGGGGAATCATCGCCTTCCAGCCAAAGGCCATAAGCTGGTCTACCCGCAGGCGGGGGAAGGTCCCCCGAATCCAGAAGATGACGAGGACCACGGCGTAGGTTTTCAGCAGGAACCACATCCACTCCGGCAGGAACGGCCCGTACCAGCCGCCCAGGAAGAAGAGCGCGGTCAAGGCCCCCACCAGGAAGGTGTTAATATACTCGGCCAGGAAGAACACCGACCAGTGGGCGCCGCTGTACTCCACGAAAGGCCCGCCAACGATTTCGGATTCTGCGAAATAAATGTCGAAAGGTATACGGCCCACCTCTGCCAGGCCGGCAATGAGGAACAGCACCGCGCCCAGAGGGAATATGACGATCAGGGGCACTCCTATGTGGTTGAAGCTGCCGCCCGCTTCCGTAACCTCGTTGAGCACCTCCTTGGCTTCGCCCCAAGGCACCTGGCTGGCGGCGATGACCCGCAAGTCCAGGGATTCCGTCAGAATGGCGATCGAAACCACCACCATAACCAGCGGCACCTCGTAGCTCACGAGTTGGGCCGCCGACCGGAGTCCACCCAGGGCGCCGTACTTGTTGGCAGAACCCCAGCCCGCCAGCAGCAGCCCCAGAATCGAGACCACCAGCAGCGCGACTATGACGAAGAGGCCCAGCTCCAGGTTTCGCAGCACCAGGCCCTTGGCGGCGGGAATCGTCACCCAGATCATGAACGAGGGTATCAGCACCAGCAACGGCGCCACCCAGAAGATGGCCTTGTCCGACTTGGAAGGTATCAGGTCTTCCTTCAACACCAGCTTCACAGCATCGGCGATGGGCTGGATGAGACCGAAGGGACCGGTACGCGTCGGCCCAAGCCGGCGCTGCAGGCGGCCCAGGAACTTCCGCTCTATCCAAACCAGGGTAAGCACCACGATGGAGAGGGCGGTGAACAGCAGCAGCAGGGCGATTATCAGGAGTAGGACGTCCAGCAGGCTCACCGGTCCACCTCTCCCAGCACGATGTCGAGGGAACCCAGAATGACTACTGCGTCGGCGATGTACGTATCCTGGACCAGGAGCCGCAGCGCGCTGAGATTACAGAAGGACGGCGGCCGGACTTTCACACGGTATGGTTTGTCCGTGCCGTCGCTGACCAGGTAGACGCCGATTTCACCCCGGGGATTTTCGGCGCGCACGTACACGTCCCCCTTGGGCGGGCGGACGAGGCGGCCGCCCACGGAGTTGACCTCCCCTGCCGGCATTCCCTCCAGTGCCTGGTCGATGATACGCAGCGACTCGTACATCTCCAGAACACGGACAAAGTACCGGTCCCAGCAGTCACCGTCCCGTCCCACGGGCACGTTGAAGTCAAACCGTTCGTAGATGGAATAAGGCTCGGCCCGGCGGACGTCGTACTCCATGCCGCAGGCGCGCAGGCACGGCCCCGTCCAGCCGTAGTCGATGGCCGTCTCAAGATCGATGGCGCCGACGTCCTTGGTTCGCGCCACGAACACCTCGTTGAAGCTCAACAGCCGGTCGCACTCCTCCACGTCCTCGCGCAGTTCTACGAGAAGCGTCGCCATCATCTCCTTGAAGTTCGGGGGCACGTCTTCTTTTACACCGCCCACGTGCACGTAGTTGTGCATCATGCGGGCGCCGGTGACGCCTTCGAACAGGGCCTGAATACGCTCGCGCCCCCGGAAGGAGAACATGACGGGCGTCATCGCCCCTGCGTCGAGCCCAAAGGTGCCCAGGAACAGCAGGTGGCTGGCGATGCGGTTCAGTTCGCCAAGGATTACGCGGATATACTCCGCCCGCTCCGGCACTTCCACGCCCATGAGCTTCTCCACCGCGCGGCAGAAGACCCACTCGTTGTTGATGTTGCTGATGTAGTCCATCCGGTCAAAGAGGGTAAACACCTGGTGGAACTGCTCCCCCTCGACCAGCTTCTCC
>CAYNJI010000175.1:0-2753 GCA_964397605.1 uncultured Dehalococcoidia bacterium
GCAATGGCCACTAACACGGAAAGACCCGTCATCGCCATCACCATGGGAGACCCCTGCGGCATCGGCCCGGAGGTCATCGTCAAGGCGCTGTCGGAACCTGACGTCCATGCCATCTGCCGGCCCATAGTTATCGGCAGCGTGCCCGCCCTGAAGGCCGCCCTTGCGCTAACCAACGCACCTCTCAATACCCGGCCCATCGATGCGCCGGATCAGGCTGAAGACGACCTGTCGCTTGTCAACATCATCGACCCGCAGAACCTGGACTCCCGGCAAATTACCGTGGGCCGCATCTCCCCTCCCTGTGGACGCGCCGCCATGGAGTGGGTCACCGCCGCCGCGCACCTGGCGTTGAATGGTAGCGTCAATGCTCTGGCCACCGCCCCGGTGAACAAGGAGGCTGCCAGCCTGGCCGGCTACAAGGCGATCGGCCACATGGAGCTGCTACAGGAGATTACGGGCGTGAGCGCCGTGGCAACCATGCTAATCTCCGGCAGCCTCCGAGTCGTTCACCTCACCACCCATCGCTCCCTGCGCGTGGCCTGCGATTATGTCACCCGAGAGCGCGTTCTCTCCATGCTGGAGTTGACCCATGACAGCTTCCGTCGATGGGGCTTCACCGCACCCCGAATCGCCGCCGCTGCGTTAAATCCCCACGCCAGCGACGGCGGCCTGCTGGGAGACGAAGAAGCCGAGGCCATCGCTCCCGCGGTTCTGGACGCACAACGCCGAGGCATCCTCGCCCAAGGCCCCGTACCAGCCGACGTGGTCTTTCACCAGGCCATCCGCGGCGCCTACGACGTTGTGCTGGCCATGTATCACGATCAGGGCCACATTCCCATTAAAGTGCACGGCTTCGAACAGAGCGTCAGCGTCAACCTGGGGTTGCCCTTCGTGCGCGCCTCCGTGGACCACGGCACCGCATTCGACATCGCCGGCCAGGGCGTCGCCGACCATACCAGCATGGTAGAGACCATCCGGTTGGCCTCCCTTCTTTGCACCGGCCAAGGCCTCGCCTCCCACTAAACTCGTTGGCTGCCCCCCGCAGTGCTATAATAGGCGTCACTTTCAGTTGAGCGGGGCCATGAACCTTTCATTCATCGGCGGCGGAGCCATGGCGGAAGCCATCATTCGCGGAGTGCTTTCCCAATCTCTGGCCAAGCCGGAGAACATCTACGTGGGCGAGATTTCCGAGGAACGGTGCCGCTACCTCTCAGACGCCTATCGAATCTACGCTTCTCCCCGCAACGACGTCGCCGCGTCCAAAGGCGAACTCGTGGTGCTCGCCGTTAAACCCCAGAACTTCCAAGACGTTGCGCCCGATCTACGAAGCTGCCTATCGTCTAGTCAAACGGTCCTTTCCATCATTGCCGGTCTACCCATGTCCACCCTCACCGGTGAACTCGACCACGCCGCAGCCATACGTGTCATGCCTAACACGCCGGCCCAGATCGGCGAAGGTATGACTCTCTGGTTATGCGCCCCGTCGGTCTCAGACGACGCCGCTACCCAGGCCGAGGCGATTCTGGCAACCCTGGGCGATCAGATGCGAGTGGACCGGGAGGCGTACATTGACATGGCCACGGCCCTTAGCGCCAGCGGTCCCGCCTACGTCTTCCTCTTCATTGAGTCGCTGATAGACGCCGGCGTACATCTCGGGATGCCCCGGCCCATGGCAAGCCGGCTGACCCTCCAAACGGTGTTGGGCAGTGTGCGGCTTGTGAAGGAGACGAAGAGCCACCCGGCGGAGCTCAAGAACATGGTCACGTCCCCCGGAGGCACCACCGCTGCGGCCCTTATGGCCCTGGAGGAAGAATCATTCCGGGCCACGGTGATGAAGGCCGTCGTCGCCGCCCACCGTAGGTCCGTGGAGTTGTCTGAGGAGTAGCGAACTTGGCCTCCAACGATTTCCTTATTGGCATTGGAATTCTCCTGCGCTTTGTGGGCTTCGTCATATTCGGTCGCGTCATGATCTCGTGGCTGGTGTCGGCACAGATTTTGTCTCCCACCAACCCCATAGTCAACGCGCTCTTCAGCGTGACGGAACCTATCCTCGACCCTATAAGAAAAGTAATACCCCGGGTGGGCATGTTCGACTTCTCCCCGATGCTGGTAATGGTTTTTCTCTTTGTCGCAGCGGAGATACTCCAAAGATCCTAGTAGCGGACCGTTTCCTTACACTCGCATTTCTTAAGTGGCTAGTGCAGCATCCGAACCCAGCACGCCTCTCCCGCAGGAACGGTCTGTGAACCGCCCTGTCGTTGACATCCACGGGCCCATTTCAAACACTCCAAACATAACCACCGAGATGTGTGGGACTCAGGAGGAGGGACGTCATCAGAGAAATAGACAAACTTAGCGGAAGAACAGAAGACTCAAGAGAATCCATCTGAAGCCTCGTTTCCGCCTCCAAAAACTGGCACCTCAGCATCTTCACCGTCCTGGCAGTCTCGGGAGAAGCCGTGGTCATCACTAGAGAGATAGGCCGCCATGACGGTACAATGTAAACTTGGCATGCTGTACTCACAACATCGGACGACGTAGCGACAACGGCCGCCGGGGCCGCCTTCACCATAACTGAAATTGGGAGAAACGCAATGGTGCTTGCCCATTCCCTCCAGAAATGGCTGAACAAAAAGTTGCGAGAGGGAGACGAAAAATTCCGTACCAAACTCCTTACGGAGGGGCGCGAGGAGGGGAGTCGGTTGTGGGCTGAGTGGAATGCCCGCCGGGAAGATGCAGCGGCCCGGAGAGAA
>CAYNJI010000176.1:0-395 GCA_964397605.1 uncultured Dehalococcoidia bacterium
CCATTTCTTGTGGAGACTAGAGTTGTATAGTGTCTCGAATTTGGTAAGTGAGCGAGATATCGACTCTCTTTGCCAAATTCTCGCCAATAGTCATTTAGTAGCGGCTCATTTGGTGGGATCACCATTGAATCGCCTTCAACGAACGACATGTAATGACGAAGGTGAGAATGTCCCAAAACGCCATAGTTTGTAGTACTTGAGCCATTCTGCGTAAACACACTCTCCATAGTGTTCAGCATGAAAAACACAGTGATGCCGGCTTCGACGGCTTCCTCTATCTGTACGCTCCAATGCTTAATTGCTTCCTCAATTTGAGAGTATTGCGAAGGACCAAGTCGCTGGTTAATAAAAAAATGCGGGAGAGCTGGATAGAAGAGGACAATATCAGCGTCCAA
>CAYNJI010000176.1:405-2742 GCA_964397605.1 uncultured Dehalococcoidia bacterium
ATGCTCGATTGCTTCCTCAATTTTCAGATAATTCGATGTAGGCATTCTGCTGCTAAGAAGACATGGGAGGGTTGGGTAGAAGAGGACAATATCGGCGTCCAACAGCGATTTGTTGGAATAGAAATCTACATATTCTCCGAATGCTCCCGGTATCTTGCACCCTACAGTTAGGAGCATCTTGTCCATTGCACATTCTCCCTTCTCAGTTGCTTCTCGGCCCTATTCTTGCCAAACTTCGAAAATCCATTCTGCCACAGTTTTTTGAGTTCCCTCGCACCAAGCACAGTTCGTATGCCAACTGGCGGGACGCATTTGTGGCTACCTTTCACGGCTTTGGGCTGGTAAACTGAACGCCGGTATGAGACTGCATTCCAAGAGCGAATCGCCGCCGTTCCGTCGTAATCCATGACCCTCCTCTTCTTTGTCGTGCCTATGGTCGCCGGAGCGATCGCGCCTCTTCTTCCTGGCCCCATGCGGCGGTACCTGGGCATCTACGCTGCAGCCGTCATGGCTTCTCTCTTCGGCCTTGCCCTTGCGCAGGCGCCCGCACCACCTGGGGAAGGCATCATGTCCTTCTCCTACCCGTGGGTTCCGGAATTGGGAGTCAACCTCTCCTTCATCCTCGACGGCTACTCCTTGCTATTCGTGCTGCTTATAACGGGGATAGGCACCCTCATCTTCCTCTACTCCCAACGGTATATGGGACGTCATACCCACACCCTAAAGTTCTATTGCTGGATGCTCATCTTCGCCGGGTCCATGCTGGGGTTGGTCACGTCAGCCAACCTCATTGTCCTGTACCTATTTTGGGAGATGACCACCATAAGCTCCTTCTTCCTCATTGGCCTTTCCGACGAGGTGAGCCGTGCGCGAAGAAACGCCATGAGGGCGCTCCTCATCACAGTCTTGGGCGGACTGGCCATGCTGGCGGGGTTCGTACTGATTTACATAACCCTCGGCACCTTCGAATTAGAAGAAGTGTTGGCACGGGCGTCGGAGCTTCGCGAATCACCTCTGTTGACGCCTATCGTCATCCTCGTGCTTCTTGGGGCCGTAACCAAGTCGGCCATCTTCCCTTTCCACATCTGGCTGCCATCCGCCATGGTCGCCCCCACGCCGGTGAGCGCCTACCTCCATTCGGCTACCATGGTCAAGGCCGGCATCTACCTGGTCGCCCGGTTCTCTCCCGTGTTCGCGGGGATCGCCTCCTGGGAGTTGACCCTGGTTGTGTTGGGCCTTACCACTCTAATAGTCGGAGGGCTGCTGGCCCTCCGGCAGAACGATCTGAAGGCGCTGCTGGCCTACTCCACCATCAGCCAGCTAGGGTTGATGATTGCCCTCTACGGGCTGGGCACGGAGTTGGCGGCGGGGGCGGCCACAATGCTTTTGATGTCTCACGCCGTGTTCAAGGGCGCCCTTTTCCTGGTGGCGGGGACCATCGAATATGAGATCGGGACCAGGGAGGTCAACTCCCTGGAGGGGTTGGCCTATCTCATGCCCGCCTTGGCCGGAATAGCTGCCGTAGTGGTTCTGTCGCTTGGGGGCATTCCACCCCTGAGCGGCTTCGTCAGCAAGGAGATACTTCTCGACGCATCGCTGAACGTTCCACACAGTGCCCACGCCTTCCATTGGCTGGCGACCAGCGTGTTAGTTATAGGAAGCGCCGTCACTCTTGCCTATTCCCTTAAGTTCCTCATTGGCGCCTTCGGGGGAAGGTATCAGGGGCCAAGGTCATTTCGGCCTAGGGTGCCGAACGCGCTGGTGCTGGTTCCGGGAGTGCTGGCCGTGGCGACGGTGGCCATTGGCATACGCCCGGAATTTGTCGACAGTTGGCTGATATCGCCGGCAGTGGAATCCCTGGTTGGACATCCATACAAGGTTGGTCTACACCTGTGGGGAGGCTTCAAGCTTTCCTTGCTCCTAAGTATCATCGCCATAACCCTCGGCATTCTCGCCTATAACTTCCGCCGGCAGATAAATCATCGGGTATGGTCGTTCATGGGGCGACGTCTCACCCATCGAGGTTTGGCGGAGCGCGGTTTTCAGCAGGGGATGGATATTATGGATCATTCAGTGCCGCGAATGTACCTCTGGTTTCAGAACGGCGACCTACGGCGGTACATCTCGGTCGTAGTTTTGGCCGCCATGGCGCTGGTAGTTGCGGCGTTGGTTCGTTCCGGCGCGCCCCCCTTCTCGCGCCTCGTGGAGGGCGCCAACCTGGGCGTCCTCGACTACGCCTTGGCCCTTTTCCTGGCTCTGGGAGCCGGCGTGTTGCTGTTCCGACGTCGCCCTCTGGAAATGGTCCTAGCACTGGGATTCGTCGGCGCGCTGGTGACG
>CAYNJI010000177.1:0-1685 GCA_964397605.1 uncultured Dehalococcoidia bacterium
CCTCTGGCTTGGTCAACGTAGACTCTACTGGTTATGGAATACGCTATATTCAAAACTGGCGGCAAGCAGTACCGGGTCTCTCCCGGCGACGTTATCGACGTGGAGAAGCTGCCCGTGGAACCCGGCGCGGAAATCGAGTTGGACCAGGTGCTGGCCTTTTGCAAGGACGGCCAAGTGGCCATCGGGCGACCGCTTCTCGACGGGGTGAAGGTTATCGCCCACGTGCAGCAGCAGTATCGGGACAAGAAGATTAAGGTGTTCAAGTACAAGCCCAAGACCCGATATCGCAAGATGCGCGGGCATCGTCAGGCTTATACCCGGCTGCAGATTGCCGAAATAGCCCAGGACCAGGAGGAAGCCGATGGCTCATAAGAAGGCGGGAGGCAGTTCTCGCAATGGCCGTAACAGCCCAGGCCAGCGTTTGGGCGTCAAGAAGTTCGGCGGGGAGAGAGTCATCGCCGGCAACATCATAATGCGCCAGCGGGGCACCAAGATAATGCCCGGCCGCAACGTGGGGATGGGCAAAGACCACACCCTGTTCTCCCTCATTGAAGGCGCAGTCAAGTTTGAGTGGGCTTCCAAGGGGAAGCGGCGCGCCAGCGTCTACCCCCTTGAGGTCGCATAGAGAGCGTTCCATGAAGAAAGATATTCACCCAACTTTCTATCGCAATACTGTGGTTACCTGCTCCTGCGGTAACGTGTTCACCACCGGCGCCACCAAGCAGACCCTGCGGGTGGAGTTGTGCAACAAGTGCCACCCCTTCTACACGGGCGAGCAGCGCATCGTGGACACGGAGGGGCGGGTCGAGCGACTCCGACGTCGTTTTGGCCTCAAGACCTAGCGCGAAGCCGCTGACCGTTTTCTTAATTGGCCAATCCCTTCGGGGCATCGGCCAAATCTCACGGAGCGCCCGCGGGTAGAGAATTGCCGGACCCACGCCCAATTTACGGCGGACAGGCTGTCATTGAAGGCGTGATGATTCGCGGCCAGCGGTTCTTCAGCCTGGCAGTCCGCCGGTTGGACGGGACCATCTTCCGCACCGCCGAGCCGCTGAGCTCAATGTACACTGGCCGGCTGCGCCGCATCCCCCTCCTCCGGGGCGTCATAGTGCTCATCGAAACCCTGATTCTGGGCATGAAGGTTCTGAGTCGCTCCGCCAACATCGCCGTGGAGGACCAAACCCAGGGGGAGCAGAAGGAGCTGGGGGGCTGGGTACTTTTCCTGTCGTTGGGCGTGTCCATGCTGATTGGGGTGGGGATATTCTTCCTGATGCCGCTCTTCGCCGCCCGTTCGCTGGACTTCTGGATCGCGCCCGGGCCGCTGGGCGACTTCATCAGCAACTTCCTGGAAGGCCTGCTGCGACTGGGCCTGCTGGTGGGCTATATTTCGCTGATTGGGTTGATGAAGGACATCCGGCGGGTGTTTGCCTACCACGGGGCGGAGCACATGACCATCCACGCCTACGAACGGGGGCTGCCGCTGGAGGTTGCCAACATACGGCCATTTTCAACGGCCCATCCACGCTGCGGAACCGCCTTTCTCCTCACCGTGGCAGTGGTGGCCATCTTCATATTTTCCCTGCTGGGGCGGCCCGATATCCAGTGGGCCATCCTCTCCCGGATCCTGCTGATCCCTGTCATTGCCGGGATGAGCTACGAAGTCATTCGGTTCAGTGGTCTGCACC
>CAYNJI010000177.1:1695-2735 GCA_964397605.1 uncultured Dehalococcoidia bacterium
GGCTCACGACGAGGCGGCCTGACGACGACCAGATTGAGGTTGCCATCGAAGCCATGAACGCCGCGCTCGAGGCGGACGAGGGACGGAAACCGGCCCCTACGGCGCCGGCGGCGGAAAAAGAGGCGGAAGGAACGCCCTAGCCGCGTCGCTTTCGGAGCACGTCCCAAACCTGCTGGGGCTTCACGTCGGAGGCCGCCATTAGCACCAGGGTATGGTAGAGCAGGTCGGCCACCTCTTCGGGCAGGTTCTCCACGTTGCCCTGAGCGGCAGATATAGCCGTCTCGCCCGCCTCCTCCGTCACCTTCTGGGCCACCCGCCCGATGCCGGCGGCAAGAAGTTCCGCCGTGTAGCTGCCTTCGGGCATTTCCTGCTTCCTATCCTGAATGACGGCGAAGAGCTCGTCGAGAACGCCTGAGCCGGGATCGCTGCGACGGAAGTCGGCAGGCTCCGGGACGCCTTCAAGGGGCGTGAAGAAGCAGGACTCGTTGCCGGTATGACAGGCGGGGCCGTCGGGGACTACTTTCAGCAGAAGGGTATCGCCGTCGCAGTCCAGCCAGGCCTCCTTGAGGTTCAGATAGTTGCCGGAGACCTCCCCCTTGTGCCACAGGTCCTCGCGGCTGCGGCTGTAGAACCAGACCTGAATGCCGTCCACGGTGCGCTTGAGAGACCCGGGGTTCATGTAGCCGAGCATGAGCACCTTGCCGGTGTTCATATCCTGGGCTACGGCGGGGATTAGCCCCTGCTTGTCCAGCTTCAAATTCATTTGTCTACCTCACAAGAATTACTGTTGTCCGATCTCTTCTCTGAACTTCACGATCCGAGCGGAGACGATGAGATTCTCCGCTGCGCTCGGGATGTCAATGGGGGAAGGGAAGATGGGTTGCCGCCCCCGTCTTCACGAGGGCAGGCTCTTCGCGGGAACAACGGGTGGGGTCGGGGTCTTGTAGCGGATGAAGGGGGGCTGCGAACCGCCCCCACGGGAGAAAATGTTGTCGGGCACGGGGTTCACCCCCATCCCCCGTCTTCACGAGGGCAGGCTC
>CAYNJI010000178.1:0-2692 GCA_964397605.1 uncultured Dehalococcoidia bacterium
CACTTGGTACACAGCAACATCTCTGAAGACGTATCCTTCCGCAAGGTCATCCGCATGGCGGAGCACGCCGAGGTGGCCATCTACTTCGTCCACGTCACCGCCAAGGAAGGCGTCATCGCAGTGGGTGAGGCGAGAAGCCGGGGCCTGCCCGTCTATGGCGAGGCCCTCCACAACTACCTGGAGTTCACCTGCGACGACTACAAGAAGCCCAACGGCACCAAGATTCACACCTACCCCGCCATCAAGTACGCTTCCGATAGAGACGCCCTCCAGCTGGGGCTGGAAGATGGCCGCATCTCTACCACTGCCACGGACGAATACACTACCTATAAGGACGTCAAGCTCTGGGGTCAGACCATCGAGTCCGTCTGCGGTGGGCACAACGGCATCGAGACGAGGGTGCCGGTGGCCTTCACCAAGTTCGTCTCCCAGGGCGGCATGGCATTGACAAGATTTGCCGACGTAATTGCCACCAATGCGGCGAAGATCCTTGGCCTCTATCCCCAAAAGGGCGTCATCGCCCCTGGAAGCGACGCCGACTTGGTGCTTATAGATCCCAGCGTGCGTAAGACCCTATCCCTGGACGACCTGCACGCCGATTCCGACTATAGCATCTGGGAGGGCTTTGAGTGCCAGGGCTATCCGGTGATGACTATGCTGCGTGGCAAGGTCATGGTGGAGAACGGCGTCTTGCAAGGAAGCTCGTCGGATGGACGCTGGCTGCGACGGAAGGTCGCCCCGGGGGTGCTGGCCAGGCCGGTTTGCTAAGCGCGCAGCCATCGTGTGGCGGAGGCTTATGCTTCTCGCCTGAAGTGTTCGCGCGGGCTCCGATTGGCCATGCGGCCCGATATGGAGAAATCGGCAAAGGCGTTTTGCGACCCTTTTTGTGCGTAAATGTATGCGGCTGACTTTGCTTTTTGGACTGTTATAACGTAGTATGAATATACGGGTTGAACGCCCTGGGTTTCCAAGGATTCCCCAGTAAACTTCCCCTAATCGGCGGGTGGATTGGCGTAAATATGAGCAATAAAAAGTGGCTGCGAAGCGGCCTCATCTATCTCCTGATAATCGTGGCCGTGGCCTCAATCTTCTTCATCGTCGTACCCGGTCTGGGAGGCTCTGATGAGGTCTCCTTCACAGAGGTCGTCCGCATGGCCAGGGAGGGAGAAGTCTCCTCCATCGAGGTGAGAGGAGAGTCTCTCAAGGTCTTCACGGGCACTGGGAGCGAGCTTAGGAGCCGCATTGGCGAAGGAACGGACATCACTGAGCATATCCCGGACACTGTGCCGGTATACTTCAAAGGCTCAGGCGGGTTCAACATTGGTCTGCTTCTGAACTTCCTGCCCCTAATCTTCTTTGGTGCGCTGATTATCCTCCTGATGCGTCAGGCCCAGGGAAGCAGCAACCAGACCATGAACTTTGGGCGCAGCAAGGCGAAGATGATACTTACCAGCCGGCCTACGGTGAGCTTTTCCGACGTGGCCGGCGCCGACGAAGCCAAGGCGGAGCTCGAGGAGGTTGTGGAGTTCCTCCAAAACCCGGATAGGTTCCTAGCCCTGGGAGCCCGAATCCCGCGGGGCGTCCTGCTGGTAGGTCCGCCGGGCACTGGCAAGACCCTATTGGCCAGGGCCGTCGCCGGCGAAGCCGCGGTTCCTTTCTTTCCCATCAGCGGCAGCGAATTCGTCGAGATGTTTGTTGGTGTCGGCGCGGCGCGAGTACGGGACCTCTTCGACCAGGCAAAGCGCAACTCGCCCTGCATCGTGTTCGTGGATGAGATAGACGCCGTGGGCCGCCATCGGGGCGCCGGTCTGGGCGGTGGCCACGACGAACGGGAGCAGACCCTCAACCAGATTCTGGTGGAGATGGACGGCTTTGAAACGAGCACGAATATCATCGTCTTAGCCGCTACCAACCGGCCGGACATCCTGGACCCGGCTCTTCTGCGCCCCGGCCGCTTCGACAGAAGGGTTGTCCTGGACTTGCCGGAGGTCCGAGGCCGTGAGGCCATACTGAAGGTCCATTCCAAGGGCAAGCCCCTCGCTCCCAACCTGAAGTTGGACGTTATCGCCAAGGAGACCCCCGGTTTCAGTGGGGCAGACCTGGCCAACCTCGTCAACGAGGGAGCTTTGATGGCAGCCCGCCGCAACAAGAAGCTCATCGGCATCTCCGAGTTCGAGGAGGCCATAGACCGGGTTATTGCAGGGCCGGAGCGTAAGAGCCGCATCATCAACGACAAAGAGAAGGCAATGACGGCCTACCACGAGGCCGGCCACGCTATGGTGGCTTACACGCTGCCCAAGGCCGACAACGTGCACAAGATTTCCATCGTGGCCCGCGGGTCCATGGGCGGCTACACCCGCCTAATTCCGGATGGAGACCGGTTCTTGTGGACCAAGGGCCAGTTCGAGGACATGATGGCCACCGCCTTGGGTGGCAGGGCCGCAGAAGAGATTGTCTTTGGGGAGAGCACCACGGGCGCCAGCAACGACTTGCAGCGCACGACGCAGATTGCCCAGAAGATGGTCAAGCAGTACGGTATGAGCGAGAAGCTCGGACCCAGAACTCTGGGCCGTCGGCAGGAACTGGTTTTCCTCGGCAGGGAGATTCACGAAGAGCAAGACTACAGCGTGAAGCTGGCCGTAGAGATTGACGAGGAAGTGAAGGACCTAATAACTACGGCGAAGGATAGGGC
>CAYNJI010000179.1:0-2683 GCA_964397605.1 uncultured Dehalococcoidia bacterium
GTATGAACTCGACCGTTCGGCCGCTTTTGGCCGTGAACACGGCCAGATCATTTCTGACCAGCTCCATGACGCCCCGGCATGAAGACGAGAAGGCTGTCTTGACAGGTGCGGGAGGTGCGAGACCGATCCTGCACAGAAGGGAAGTACGATGGCCTCAGGGCGAGGCACCATAATACCTTCGGGTGATGACCGCCTCAGCGATGGCTGCGTTCTCCGGAGTGGCGCCGGTCACGAAGGCCGCTTTGATGTGGCAAGCACTCCGGTCTATGCCTGCGCACTCGTCTCTGAGAGTTCCATCCCGCAATTGCAGGTACAGGTTCGCGAATCCCTGCCGGAACGCTTCGTCGCCCAGGCTGAGGTACAGGTCCAAGAACATTCCCTCCCCCAATGTGTAGTTGCAGATTTGGAAGTCATTCTTCATTTCGTGGGGCAGTCTCACCAGTTCGGCAATGTTGTCGATTGGGGAACACGAATCCACTGGTTCCGGGAGACGTGCGCCGGTGCGGGCCTTTGTTGAGATTGAATCCAGGAAGCTGGCGCCGCCTTCCTGAAACCAACGAGGCGGGAAAGGCCAGTACATATGCGCTGCTTCGTGAGCGATGAGCGCGTAGTCCTCGTAATACTGAGGGTCTATAGTGATGAGCGAGTCTGCTCCGCCGCCGCCTCTCCCTCTCGCGACATCGGCAATCAGCACGATAGCATACCTCTCCGGGTAAGGCACGCCCATGAACTCCTCTTGCGTACGCACCACGTGCTCCAGCAGGTCCATGGTGCGGGACGCCAGCGCATCTGTCCCGCCGTCCCCGGGCCATATAACCGACAACGCCACCTCGCCTCTAAGCGGAAGAGTGATCGAGCGTTCTTTCACGATAGTCTGCTCAGGGTCCAGCAGGACATCCAACAGTTCAGGGCGCCTTTCAACCACCCTGTGCAAGACGGCAACGACGTTCGTCCAGTCATCCGTGATGCCGTCGCGCAGCGACGGGTGGGCCAGGACGTGTTGCAGATAACCCCTGTCCGACTCCCACACCCAGATCAGCAGGGCCAGAGACCTCAAAACCTGAAAGTCCAGCCCGTCTATCGTTTCCAGAAATGGCATGTCTACGATTAGCAGCGCCGCCGCTTCGTCTCTGTGGGCTAAGGTCTCGCCCGCTATGTTGGCAAGACCATGGACCACCAGTGATTCATCCGGCGTAAGACCGTCCCGCACCCAGGATTTGGTCAATAGAGTCCGGAAAACCGGATCCGACTCAAGCGCCGCTCTCCACGTGGCGAGAACGCCGTCCTGCTCGGATGGGCTTATCCCGTCCTGAATGTAGGGCAGAGCTTCCATTGCGGAGGCGGCGTCAGGGTTTCGCTCCTTGAGGTCCAATAGCGCTATGGTAGCCTTCTGATCACTCGTGATGCCGCCGGCCAGCGCGGGGCTGGAAAGCACCCGTCGGAAGCCGCTCGGGTGATCGCGGGCTAGATCGTCCAGTACCTGCACCATGAAATGTAGTGATTCGGGCTGGTCGAACGTTTCCAGGAACGGCATTCCCAGGAGCCGCGCCGTTGTCTCGTCGTCCCTTGAGGCCAGCTCAAAGAGTTCGCTAAGAACTTGGTATTCGCTCGAAGTGTAACCGTCCCGCACCCATGATTTGTCCAGGAGCGCCCAGAATGATTCGCTGGAACGCCGCGCCATTTCGGCCAGTGCTAGGACTGATTCGTTCTCGTACTCTTCGAAGTTTCTATGGAGCAAGCTGTCATCGCTCTCTGGGGTGTAGGTTATTCCGTCCTGGACCCAGGGCAACGCCTTTATTGCGGCCGCGGCCTCAGGGTTGTCCTGCTCCAGAGCCAGCACCACGACGAAGGCCGCCTGCGCACTGGTGATTCCGTCGCGGAGGTCGGGGTGGGAGAGTACACTCTGTAGGCCGTCTAGGTCGAACATTGCCAGCCTGGATATGCTATCCAAGACATGGAAGCCACCGAGGTCAAGGTAACCACCGTCAAAGTGACCGCTGGCACCGCTTAGGAAGGGCATCTGTAGGATGCTTATGGCCGCCGCTTCGTCGCAGAGAGCTATGGCCTCGTAGAATGGGAGCAGAGTTCCGTGGACGCCGTTGTCTCCGAAGCGTTGCAACAGAACTCCGAAGCGCTGCATCAGGGCCTTGAATCCCTCAGGGGAGTGCATTGCAAGGCCGCGCAGCGCCTCAATCGACCCTGGCCGATCTTGCCTCCAGGGCAAGGAATCGATCGCTTGCTCCTGTTCCGGCGTGAGCTGCTGCGCCGGTTGCGGCATGCACGTGCGTTTGGGTACCAGCGTAGGGGCAGCGGCCACGAAGGGTGTGCTCACCGTGTCGGGGGGAGGGGCCATCCCCGCACCTGTCCAGAAGTCATTCACGCGGACGGTGTACTTAACGCCCGGCTCAAAGTCGGCTCCAAGCGCCACCGAATGGACTTGGGGAGGCGGGGGAGCGTCCAAACATGGGACGTAGTTGCTGTAGGGCGCCTGGTAGCGGACGACGATGTAGATGTCGGTCCCGGACCGGTTTTATCGGTATTCACGGGGATACCATCATCCGGTTGTAGATGAGGGTGCCGTGGGAAGTGCCATAGGTGGGCAATGCTCATAGAGGTAATTCGCTTCAGACTTATACCCACGTGCACTAGTGGTCCAACATCATTGAAATGAATACCATGATAG
>CAYNJI010000180.1:0-2671 GCA_964397605.1 uncultured Dehalococcoidia bacterium
GGTCTTCGCCCTGTACGCACTGGCGTCGCTGCTGCCACGAATGGCCCTGGCCATGAGGAGACTCCATGACACCGGACGCAGCGGCATATGGCTTCTGCTCCACGCAATCCCGTTGTTTGGAATGGTGATTCTGCTTTTCATGTACGCGGGCGGCAGTGACTGGGATAACCGCTACGGGCCCGCACCGCAGTAGCCCCTGGGGCGAACTGAGGGGTGTGGCGGAGGGGAGCGGTGAACCTGGCCTCCGCGGGCCAAATGCCTGCGACGCCCTGAGGTACGGCCGGAAGCTAGATCCTCCAGCATCACCCCTGAGCGGGCCACGTCCGCCAGCCTGCACACGCCTTTCCCAAGATTCGGAGAACACCCATGGAGGCGCCACAATGTATGTCCGAGGAATGATTCCGCTTGAGCCCGACGAGAGAGTTCTCTACACCGTCGAGCCCGACCTTCAGGGCAACACCATCGCGATGGGTTGTGCAATCGCCTTTGGACTCGTACTTTTCCTACTGCCCGGTCTCATTCTGCTCCTTATCTTCTTCCTTCAGAGGGAGAAGTACAAAGACGCGCAGTGCATTCTGACGACGAAGCGGATCGTCGTGATTGGGTGGGGCTCCAAGGGTCGCACCGTCGAGTTCTCCCTCGCTGAAGTCTCGGAGGTGGCCCAATCCGGCTCTTCCGTGACTATTCGGCGGAAAGATAGCCGTTCGATGAGAATTGATAAGGTTGCCTTCGGTTGGGAGTTCACCGGGGTGGCCCGAAGGGCAATTGAGGACATGAAGCGGGAACCGCACGATTCTGACTAGGGCGGACTCTCAGGGGCTGCAGACTCCGAGGGCCGGTTCACAGGGGGTGAACAACAATGATGATTTTGGCCGGTCGGTAGATACGATCAACAGGTAGTTCTAATGAGGCAGAAGCTGATGGAAGGCAAGACACAGAAGGCAGCGGCGGCAATAGCAGCCATGAGTGAGAGAACTGCAAGGAGGTGGCAGCGGAGGGCGCTGTCGTCCGTGAGGAGGAAGAACAGACACAGATGGAGGAACAGGCCGGACCCGTTCGCAGATGTTGAGGAGCGTATGGATCGGATACACGGTGCGAAGGCCCTACAGGGTATGCCATGCAGCAACGGACGCCACAGGCAATCGTTGCCTTCCAAGCAGGATGTCGTGGGTTCGAATCCGGTCTCCCGCTCCAATGGGAATGCACATTAGGAGTTATCTAGTACAGGAGGGATGTTAATGACCACTCGGCACCTCGCAACGATTTATTTGCTCGCAGCAGTGGTTTCCGGTACGGGAGTTTGGTTTTTTGCCGTCGGGACCACCTCGGCGGCAGACCTCGCTGGGTATTCGCTCCCTGCCGTTGTTACGTCGTTGGGCGGAAGCATGACCGGCTTGCTGTGGGCCATTCTGGGCGCTACAGCCCTAGCTGCCGCTGTTTGGCCACTCGTCTTGCACCACGCACGTAATCGCTCATGGGTTTCCAGACTTCACTAGCGGCGTTGCCGCCCCGGACGTCTGTAGCCGGGAATCCCAGGGCCCAAATTGCACAAGGAGGAAATTTGTGATTGACTTTGACCACTCCGCTTTCAACAAGGTCGTCAGCAACCTTCTAAAAGACGGATATACGCCTCAAGAACTGATAACGTTCGTGAACGCAGCCGCAGCCGAGTCAGACGCCCCTACCACCTCAGTCCGCGCTCCCGTCGGGTACGTCCCCATATACGAAGCCGTGCCCCCGGACCTCATGACCGTCGCCGACGTCGTCGAGAAATACGGTATCACCCGCCAGGCCGTCTTCGGATGGATTAGAGCCGGTCATATCAATGAAGCGGGTATTTTGCGCTACGCTGGATCCGGCCAGCGCAACATAGCCCTGCTGCGCCGGGACGAGGTGGACGACTGGATCACCATGGATATGGAAAACAACATGAAGATCTATGACTCCTTACCCGACGGCCTAGCCACGCTCGCCACCATGGAGAAGGAGTTGGGTATCAACCGCCGCACCATCCGCACTTGGATAGTCCGTGGTCATATACCGAAGCGGGGACTTCTCAGAGGAGCGGCCAGGCGGGGCGGCATGATTCTGGTCTCTCCCCGCGACGTGCGCGAGCTTGCCGAGTCGCGATCTCTACTTGAGAATGGACACTCCCCTAGAGGCGCTTGAGCCCCCTCTCTCCTGAGAACACCCGCCACATTTCCACAGCCGAGCTACAGGGTCCGAAAGTGGGAGTGCCGAACAGAGGCCGTGCCACTTGAGGCCCCGTTTCCCGTAGGCCGCCAACCTCAGCGGGCCCTAATGCCATCCTCTCCCGCAGCCGGATGTTCCGGCGCCGATGCGCCTGCCCGTCTGCATGATCCGGAGCCCGCAGAAGCCTGAAATGCGTTGCCGTCATCGGACTGATCTACTGCCGCTTTGTATTTTCTTGTGTAGACTACACACGCTAGCAATATCGCCCATGCGATGGAGCATGGCAGGATCGCATACAGTCGGCAAAATGAAAGTCCCCGGCGTTCTGGGCGCCGAGGACTGTGTAGACACGATGGCGGAGGGGCCTTAGGTGTCCTAAATGAACTGTACCACACTATGCCCACGTGAACAACGACAACTATATTTGCCGGCGCGTTGCCTCAATGAAAAGGTTACCGAAGCGGAGCTATTGCCTCAC
>CAYNJI010000181.1:0-2628 GCA_964397605.1 uncultured Dehalococcoidia bacterium
CAGGGCATGTGGCAGCACGGGCAGAATTACCTCCAAGCATTCCTCCACCGCCTTGCGACTGCCGGGCAGCGTCACTATTAAAGTGTGCCCTCGGGCGCCCGCCACCGAGCGGCTGAGCATGGCCATGGGAGTCTTGCTCAGAGTCTGGGCCCGCATGGTCTCGGCCATGCCGGGGACTTCCCGGTCGATGACCGCCAAGCATGCTTCCGGCGTTACGTCGTTGGGACTCAACCCCGTTCCTCCTGTGCTGACTATCAAGTCCAATCTGTCCTTGTCGGCCCACTCCCTGAACCGGTCCTCTATAACCTCTTGTACGTCGGCAATAACCTCGTAACGAACCTCCTCATATAAGGGGGACGACAGGATCCGCCGGATGGCCATGCCGCTGGCGTCTTCCCTCTTGCCCTGATGGCCACTGGTGCTCACTGTAAGGATGCCCAAAGTAAACATAAACCGCTCCTCTATCTATGGTAGCACGCCGCTTTCGCGTAGGACAATTTCGATGAATCAACCAAAAATTACAGCCCTCAGACTACCTGATTTAGATGGGGTTGTGAAGCTAACTGACGGACAAATACCCACATTATCAGACCCAGGAAATTGCACGTGTCGGACAAAACACTGCAAAATTCTGGAAATTACATAAAACTGACATAAAATTTATCTGAAAAAGACTTGAAGCATTGTTCTAGCCGATGTTACCTTACCTACATCGCTTGGGGAAAGCAGGTGTGCAGGCCAACATAGAGTCCCTTTCTCAACTAGGTGGCAGCGCCTACCGCTCGGATGGCGTTGTGCAAATGGGGATTTCCCTGCGGGAAGTCCTTAAATGTTGGAAAGAGCAACGGCCTGCAACGCCACTCTTAGGAAAACTCCTACAAGAGTGGGCAATCCAGGAGCACAGAATCTAGGGGCAGGAGGCCAGGTGACCTCTACTAGGGTAAGAACCGCAACACTGACAGGGGCCGCCTTAGAAGGGTTGAGACACCCCATGGATGACGTTTCCTTCGTTCATCAACCGGTTCTACTGAAGGAAGCCATCGACGCTTTGGCGGTGCGATCCGGCGGCAGATACGTCGACTGCACCCTGGGCGGCGGCGGCCACGCGGAAGCGATTCTGCAAGCCTGCCATACTCATGGTCGATTGCTGGGCATCGACGCAGACACGGAAGCCCTGGAATTCGCCCACTCGAAGCTTGCCCGGTTCCATGACGCTTTTACCCCGGTCCACGGCAGCTACGCAGACTTGCAAGAGATCCTGGACCAGCACGAATTTGGCCCTGTGGACGGAATCATCTTCGACCTCGGCCTGTCCTCCCTCCAGCTCGAGGCCTCAGGCCGTGGATTCAGCTTCCGGCGGGAAGAACCTCTCGACATGAGGTTCGACACGACCGCCCCCAAACCGACGGCAGCAACCATAATCGACAGAAGCAGTGAGCAGGAATTGGCCCGCATTCTCCGTAGCTACGGGGAAGAGCGCCGCTCCCGCGCTATAGCCAGGGCCTTGGTTGAGAACCGGCCATTCCGAAGCGCGGCACACTTGGCCCAGGTAGTTACCCGCCACACAGGTCCTTCCCGGGGCGGCATACACCCGGCCACGCGCACCTTCCAAGCTCTGCGCATCGCCGTCAACGGGGAGTTGAACAATCTAAGAACTGGGCTGCAGCAGGCCACATGCGCCCTCAAGCCCGGAGGTAGGCTGGTAGTCATCAGCTACCACAGCCTGGAGGACCGGATAGTCAAGGAAACCTTCAGGAGGGAATCCCAAGACTGCGTATGCCCACCGGAATTCGTCCAGTGCATATGCAGCCATCAAGCACGGTTAAGCACTATTCATAGGAAGACCATCACACCAACGGTAGAGGAAAAGGTACGGAATCCTCGCAGCAGAAGCGCTCGAATGCGAGCAGCACAATATCTCAAGGCTAGGTCAACATAGCGACTGGTTGAAAGGAAGGCTCATGGCAAAAGATATCTTTTATACCGCTCTAGACATTGGTACCAGCAAGGTTGCCACCGTGGTTGCCCAGGTGGGACCAGATGGAGAACTCAAGATTGTGGGCGCCGGTTTGGTTCCTTCTCAAGGCGTGGTCAAGGGCCAGATCGTCAACGTGGCAGAGGCACAGGAAGCCGTTCAAGCATCCGTTAACGAGGCACAGCGGTACATGGGATACCGAATCCCGTGGACCTACGTTAGCATCGCCGGAGCCTCCACCTCCTGCTTCAACACCACCGGAGTCATACACGCCGACACCAACGGAGGGCCCATTACCGACGAAAACGTAGAGCAGCTGGTTCAGACCTCCTATCCCGAAATTCCGGAAGACAAGCAACTGCTCCACGTCATGCCCGTGAACTACGTGGTGGATGGCTATCGAGGGGTTCGCAGCCCTCTGGGTCTCCACGCTGGGCGGGTAGAGGTTGAGTCCCACGTCGTAATGGCAGACAAAGACGCCATTCGCCAGACCCTCCACGCCGTGGAGGACTGCAACCTGCCCGTTCGCGACGTGGTCCTGTCTTCTCGACCGCCGAATCGGTCGGTCGTCCACTATCGGCTTGACAGCCCGTGGCGAAAAGTCCCCGCTGCATTCGAGCGGCGATGCATCCCGCCTGACTGCGTTGTTCGGA
>CAYNJI010000182.1:0-2612 GCA_964397605.1 uncultured Dehalococcoidia bacterium
GCTGCCGCAATACTGGTCGGTCACGTATATCACCCCGCGGCCCAGGGCCTCGAGGGCCTTGCCGATGGCCAGGGCGCCGGGGGGGCCGTCAGTCTCTACAGCGTCGCCGTAGAGAATATAGAAGCCGGTGGTTATGAGGGTGGTCCCGGGCCGGTCCAGCACGTACTGGGCCGCCTGGGTGCAGAAGTCTTCGGGCAGGAAGGGACGAAGAGCATCGATGCCGCGCTGGTCCTTCTGCAGGATGATGTCCTCGATAGTGGGTTCAGCCATGATTCTCCTTCTTGTTGACCAAGGTCTTTCTAGAGAGCTGCCAGGTCTGTGTCACGCATGTTGGTTATGAACATGTAGCCCGGAGCGTGGGTAATCATGAAGGGGGGCTTGGACTCCAGGGCGACGGCCTGGGGCGTGACGCCGCAAGCCCAGAACACCGGGGCTTGGCCCTCCTTGAACTCCGCCGCATCTCCATAGTCAGGTTGGTGAATGTCGGCAATGCCTATGTCCCGGGGATCGCCAATATGGATGGGCGCACCGTGGGCGCCGGGGAACCGGGAGGTGACCTGAACGGAGCGCACCACCTTGCTGTGGTGGATGGGTCTCATGCTGACCACCATGGGGCCTGAGAACATGCCGGCGGGAACGGTGCTTATGTTGGTCTTGTACATGGTGACGTTCTTACCCGTCTCCCAGTGCCAAAGAGGGATGCCCGCCTCCACCAGAGCCGACTCAAAGGTGAAGCTGCAGCCTAGCAGGAAGGACACCAGGTCTTCTCGCCAGAGGCTTTCGATGTTTGTCACCTCGTCGACGAGCTCGCCTTCGCGGAAGACTCGATAGCGCGGGACGTCGGTCCGGATGTCGGCGCCGGCGCTGGTGAGCCTGGGCTCGAATTCGCCGGTATCCATGACCTCCAACAGGGGGCAGGGTCTGGGGTTGCGCTGGCAGAATAGGAGGAAGTCGAAAGCCTGAGCCCTGGGCAGGATGACCAGGTTGGCCTGAACGTAACCCGGGGCCAGGCTTCCGGTAACGCCGTCGTATTCCCCGTGTCGGATAAGCCGCCAAATGTCCGGCGGAGCTTTGGGTAGGGCTTGGGTTATCATACTTCCCCCTTTTCTTACTATGTTGTCTAAAAGAACTTGTCGGGGTCCAACCCCTTGCTGGAGAGTTTCAGGGCCTGGGCTACGGCCTGATAGCACTCCCAGATGCGCTTGGACGGGGGGCGGGCCGACTCCCGATTGGAGATTATCCAGTATCCGTCAGGGAAGGCCATGACCTCCACGTCCACCCCCGATTGTATCAGATGGTTCTTGACGTCTGGATCACTGGTCATGGGTTCGAGTTCAACGGGTTGCAGCTCGTTATACCAGGAGACGTCGAAGGCGCGCCCGATTATATTCATGGGGCGAAGGCGCTTGGAGCGAAATACCAGAGAAGTGTTCGAAATCTTCAGGTTGGGGTCGTAGAGACCGTACCAGATGCGGTAGTAGAAAGGCTGGCCGGGGGTACGAAAGAAGAGAAGGTCGCCGGGCAACCTTCTTCTGTAGTTGCCCTGCACAACGTTGGCCCAATCCAGATGCGGGTCCTGAAGGTGGATGAGACCAATGGACATCTCGCGATGGTGGCGGAAGAGCTCCTCCGGGCGGCCTTTCTGGGCCTCGTGGGCCCTGACGCCTATGGCGTTGAGGTGGTTGCAGAAGCCGCGGCGTTTCTGTTGAGTGTTGCGAAGCCCCAAGTTGCGAAGCAGTCCGGCCAAAGCGCCACCTCCCGAAAAGGGGATTATACAATCAAAGACGCTGGGACGGAAAGGGACGATCCACTTGACTTGTTGGTCGCCGACATCACCACAGAACAATAGCAACAGACCGTAGTCAACTCTAACCCTATCTTAACTTCATCTACTCAATGTTCAAACTTAGGACGAAGTGCGGCACGGCTTGCCACATGTAGGGATTGTCAATCAGTTGGTCTGCGACCAATCCTCGTACCAAAGGGCAGTTCGCAACGAGAACCGAATAATCCTCCCCTATCAAAGTCTCCGTGGAGAACGGCGAACAGCCATTGACCAGTGGCATAGGATCAGAATTGGTAGCAAAGTCCCACTCAAAGGTATTCCACCTATGCTCAAGTTGGACCTGATCTTCTTGAGCAGCTATGGGATCGTCATAGTAGAGAGCAATAACTATCTCATCTATGCCGTCTCTCACGCGATAGCCCGACAAGCTAAGTACAAATGGCGTCAGGGATTGCCATTCATTAGGGCCATCCATATAAGGTTGGAGTTTATCCGTAATCATGGCACTAAAGTTTACCGGAGAACCTGGATTCTTGATAGCGGAGAGATCCCTGTATGTTCCACTCAGCAAGTCGCCATTCACTGCCTGTGCTAATGTGAGGTGAGCCTTGCTTTGCAATAAGCTCTCCACATGGCCATCCCGCACGTTGATTAGGTCCTCCATCTGTTGAGTGGCCGCCGCCGCCACAAACCAGTCGTCTATCACCGCTACTCTATTCAGTGTGTGAGTCCTGAGCGGGTAGTCCAACACAGGTGCATTGTTAGGGTGGAGACCATAGTAGAAGAAATCCCTAAAGTTCACCTTCTTGTACTCCAGGGTCTCCAT
>CAYNJI010000183.1:0-2606 GCA_964397605.1 uncultured Dehalococcoidia bacterium
TCTACGGCGGAGGAGGTTCATCTCGTTAGCGTGGGAGGTCAGGGGAATCATGATTTCGGGCTGGAGGGTGAGGCCCGACTCGATGAGGTCGCAGCAGGCGGAGAAGATGGCCTTGATCTGCATGCGGTAGATGGAGGGGAAGGTGATACCCAAGCGGCAGCCCCTGTGTCCGAGCATGGGGTTGGACTCGCGGGATTTTTCGAGAAGGTCCAGGACCGCTTCCTCCTTGGCGAGGGTCTCAGCGGAGCCGCCGGTTGCGCGCAGGTTGGCGATGCTGCTGACCAGCTCTTCGTAGCGGGGGAGGAACTCGTGAAGGGGGGCATCCAGAAGACGGATTATGACGGGTCGGTCTCCCATAACGCCAAGAATCTTGCGGAAGTCTTCCTCCTGGAGCTGCTCTAGATGGTTGAGGGACCGGTAGTAGGCATGGACAGAGGGGGGAAGGTCTTCGGACAGGGCCCCGCCCATGGCGGCCATGTCGACGGTGGGGTTTTCACGCTCCCAACGCTCCACCTCGGCGGCGTTAAGGAGGACTTGCTGGACGACGGCGACGCGTTCAGGGCCGAGGAACATGTGCTCGGTGCGGCAGAGGCCGATGCCTTCTGCGCCGAGGGAGAGGGCGCGCTGGGCGTCGGACTCGGTATCGGCGTTGGCCATGATACCGAGGCGGCGCTGATCGTCGGCCCAAGAGAGGAGGATGCGGGCTTCCGCGAGTTCGTCCAGGTCGGGGCTGACGGTGGTGATTTCGCCGAGGAAGACCTCGCCGGTTGCGCCGTCGATGCTGATTCTATCGCCCTGGCGGACGGTGTGGCCGCGGGACTGAAAGGAGGAAACGTCGCGGCTAAAGCTGATTTCTTCCGTGCCGACGATGCAGGCTTTACCCAGGCCGCGGGTGACGACGGCGGCGTGGCTGGTGGTGCCGCCGCGGCTGGTGAGAATGCCCATGGACTGGAGGATGCCATTAATGTCGTCGGGGTTGGTCTCGGGACGAACGAGGATGACCTTCTCGCCGGTGCGTCCGGCATCGGCGGCCTCGTTGGCGTTGAAATAGACGGTGCCAGAGGCGGCGCCGGGAGATGCAGGGGTGCCCCGGGCGATGAGAGCGCCCTCGGACACGGCCTGGGCGCGGGCCTCTTCGTCGAAGCGGGGGACGAGCAGGCGGCTCAACTCCTCCGGCTCAACTCGCTGGATGGCTTCGATCTGGGATATCAGGCCCTCTTCGGTCATGTCCACGGCGGTCTTGACGGACGCGGCGGCGGTACGCTGGGCGTTGCGGGTCTGGAGGAGGAAGAGGCGTCCCTGCTCGATGGTGAACTCCACGTCCTGGACGTCCCGGTAGTGGGTTTCCAGCTGCTGGGCGAGGCCCATGAGCTGCTTGTATGTCTGCGGGTGAGTCTTCTCCATCATGGCGACCGGCTGGGGAGTGCGAACGCCGGCGACCACGTCTTCGCCCTGGGCGTTGGCGAGGTATTCTCCGTAGATGCGACGGGCACCGGTGGAGGGGTCACGGGTGAAGAGGACACCAGTGCCGCTGTCGGGGCCGGTGTTGCCGAAGACCATGGTCATGATGTTGACGGCGGTTCCGTAGTCGTGGGGGATGCCGCGGTAGTTGCGGTACTGGAAGGCGCGGGGGTTGTTCCAGCTTTCGAAGACGGCGAGGACGGCCTGGCGCAGCTGTTCCCACGGGTCGGTTGGGACTTCCTTTCCGGCGTGTTTTACCACGGCGGCCTTGAAATCGTCGATGAGGGGCAGCAGCTGTTCCACCTGGAGCTCGTGGTCTAGGGTGACGCCGGCGCGTTCCTTGTGCTCTTCCAGTATCTCTTCAAAGATGCCGCCGGGGACGCCCATGGCAACGTTGGCGAAGATCTGAATGAAGCGACGGTAGGCGTCGAAGGCGGGCCGGCGGTCGTTCATCTGCTTTGCGAGGCCTTCTACTATCTGGTCGTTGATGCCGAGGTTTAGGATGGTGTCCATCATGCCGGGCATGGAGATTCGGGCACCGGAGCGGACGGAGAGGAGGAGGGGGTTGTTGACGTCGCCGAGCTTGCGGCCAACGTCGGCCTCAAGGACGTGCATGTGGGCCTGGATGTCTTCCCAGAGGCCGTCGGGCATACGCTTGCCGATCTCGTAGTACGTGAGGGAAACGTCGGTAGTAATTACGAAGCCGGGAGGCACGGGGAGGCCAAGCCTAACCATCTCCGAGAGATTGGCGCCTTTGCCGCCCAAAAGGTTGCGCATCTGGGCGTTGCCTTCGCTAAAGCGGTAGATATATTTTGTGCTGTCGCTCATGGGTGGTGAAACTCCTAGGAATGCGAATTTACTCAGGGAATTGTAACCGAAACGGGGGGGGATAGCATAGATGGGAGGGGTTGGGGCTGGATTCGCGACTACGTGGGAAAAGCGGACGCCCCGTGAAGATGGAGGCGGGTTCTACGCGGGAGTGAGGGAGGGGAAAGATGGGTCCCCGCATCCGCGAGGACAGGCTATTCGCGAGGACACGGGAGGGTGCACCCCCATCCTAACCTTCCCCCCCTGAAGGGGGAAGGGAAAGAGGGGAGGGGGAAGGGCGGTTCCCGAACCTTGCCCCTACGGGAAGAGGGGTACGG